>CAYRFY010000009.1:0-8341 GCA_964423635.1 uncultured Armatimonadia bacterium
TATCTGGACAGCCGTGCCCCGGGCATGACCTCGCGGCGAGACATCGTGATGGAGCTGGCCCAGAAGCTCAACGCGGCCGGCAAGAGGCTCACCTTGTACCTCCCCTCGGAGCAGAACGCCGAGCCCGCCATCAAGGCCGCTTTGGCCGCCGACACCGAGGGCTTCGCCCAGCGCTACTTCGAGTTCCTCAAGGTCTATTCGCTGCGGTTCGGCGAGCTGGTGAGCGGCTGGTGGTTCGATAGCTGCGGGCCCCACGAGGATGCCTACTGGCTTGAGTGGATGGAGGCCCTTCGCGCCGGCAATCCGGACACCGCGGTTGCCTTCAGCGGCGCCGAGTTCTGCTGTGGCGGGCCGGTGAATCCGGTCTGCAGGCTGGAGGACTACCACGCCGGGGAGATCCATCTGCTGGAGGACGGCAAGATCCGCCGCGACTTCCTGCCCCCCGGTGGCGACATCGTCGTCAACTCCGAGCGCAAGCTCAGATTGCGCGGCCAAGACGCGCGAACCTACATGCCCGACGGCCCCTTCATCGATGGCGTCCAGTGGCATAGCCTGCTGCCTTTGGACCTGACCTTCAATCCGGCGATCCCCAACCAGTTCTGCCACTACACGGACAAGGAGCTGCTGGCCTTCGTGCAGGAGGTCAAGCGTGTGGGCGGGGCGATCACCATCAATGTGCCCATCCAGATCGAGGACGGCCACATCCCGGAGGACAGCCACGCGTCGCTGGTGAGGCTGGGCAGGAACCTACAAGGAGGGCAGTAGCGAGCCATTCAACGGCCAACGCCGCCTCTCTGCAGGGCGTGGGCCTGTACCGTGCCCAGAAGCTCATCCAATACCTATGACGAACGGCGGCGGCGCACAGGTCGCCGCCCTACAACGGCCAACGGCTCTGCGGCGCCGCCGTCCCTACCACCCGTCCGCGACGCCCATTGACTTCCTCCCGTCCTGTTCATACAATGTATGAACACAGGTTCAAACGAAGCGAAGGCCCGGAGAGAGGCCCTGATGATCAAGCGACTGTCTCGACACGGGAACAGCATGGCGGTGGTCATCGACCGACCGATTCTGGACTTGCTCAGGATCACCGAAGACACGCCTCTGGAGATCGCCACCGACGGCCAGGCACTGATTATCACGCCGGTGCGCGATCCGGAGCGCTCCGCACGCCTGCAGGAGGCCCTGGACAAGGCCAATAGCCGCTACGGCAGGGCGCTGCGGAACTTGGCGGACTAGGCGATGGTCCCCGACTTTCTCTCGATTCCCGACGTGCTGGCCATTCACCGCGATCAGATCGGCCGCTACGGTGGTGCCTACGGCCTCCGGTCGCGCGAGACACTCGAGGCGGCGGCTGCGCCGCAGGCGACGTTCGGCGGTGAGTTTCTGCACCTCGGTGTTCCCCAGATGGCGGCCGCATACCTGTGGCACCTTGTGCGTGACCATCCATTCGTGGACGGGAACAAGCGCACCGGTCTCGCGGCAGCTCTTGTGTTCCTGCACATCAACGGGTATGCGTTCGAAGCGCAAGAGCCTGACGTGGAGGCCTTGGTCTGGGCGGTTGCCCGGGATGAGGCCGATGAGCAGCGCGTTGCGGACTTTTTCAGGCTGCACGTGGGAGATGCGGAGGCATGACCGGCAGGAACCTATGCCTGTGTGATGGAGAGGAACCCGAGACCGCTTCAAGCTGAATCGCCGTCCCCGCCGTCGCCGTCCCTATCACCTGTTTCCTGTTTCCTATTCCCTGCCGCTCCCTTGCTCCTCTTGCGCCTATCGTGTACCATATCGGTCAGCGCCCGCCACCCCACCTGGCGGGCGCCGGTGCGCCTTTGTCCCTGCTGCGGGACGCTTCCCCCGCCGGTCAATCTGAAGAGGGTAGGCTGCGTGATGAGTCGAGCCCTGACGCCCCGGGCCGTCGTGGCCGGGCTGCTTTCCATTGTTGTCACCGTGTTCATCGTGGCCTGGGCCGAACTGGTCACCGGCACGATTCAAATCGGCTTCCTGCAGCTTCCCCCCGTCGTCGTCGCGATTCTGTTCTTCTTTGCGCTCTTCAACAAGCTTCTGGGCCGCATCGCGCCTCGCTGGCGCCTCACCGCTCCCGAGCTCGTCGTGGTCTACAGCATGATGCTGATGGCTTCGATGATCACCTCTCGCGGCCTCATGGAAGACCTCATCCCCATGCAGGTGGGCCTCAACTACTACTCCACCCCCGTGAACAAGTGGGAGGAGACGTACTTTTCGCACATCAAGCCCTGGATGGTGCCCTGGGACCCCGAGCGCGGTGTGTTGCAGGATGTGGCCGTGGACTTCTACGAGGGCCTGCGCCCCGGCGCTCCTATCCCGTGGCGGCTGTGGGTAACGCCGACTTTGGCCTGGCTCGGCCTGGTGGGCCTGGTCTATGCCGCCTTCATGGCTCTGGCCGCCTTCCTCCAGCGCCTCTGGGCCGACAATGAGCTGCTCTCCTTTCCACTGGTGCAATTGCCGGTGGAGATGATCAGCGAGGCCCCGGGTTTCCCTCAGGCCGAGGCCCTTGGCCCCGCCGCGCGCAGCTTCCTCAAGGACCCCATCATGTGGCTGGGCTTCGCCTTGCCTCTGGTGATCTTCGGCCTCAACGGGCTGCACGCGATCTACCCGGCGATTCCTGAGGTCAAGATGCAACTGGGGATCAACCAGTTCCTCAAGGGCAAGCCCTGGAGCGACCTGGGCTATCTGACGATGTTCTTCTCCATGGCCGCCGTGGGCTTCTTCTATCTCTTGCCCAGCGAGGTTCTGCTCAGCCTGTGGCTGTTCTTCATCCTGGCCAGAGTGCAGGAGCTTGTGGCATCCTCCTTCGGGATGAACCTGATGGGCATGCCGCATGCGAACGTGAAGCTCTTCGTGGGCTATCAGACGGTGGGGGCGTACTTCGCGGTGGTGGGCTACATGGCCTACACCTCGTGGCCGCGGATTCAGGCCATGCTGCGGGCGGCGACCCGCAAGGGCGAGGCCGGCGACAAACACGAGCTCATGCCCTACTCCACGGCCCTGGCGGTGATGGGCATCGCCATGATCGGGATCGTCATTTACTGCGGTGCCGCCGGGATGTCGCTGTGGGTGGCGCTGGTTCAGTTCTTCATCTACATCTTCGTCCAATCCATCGTCATGGCCCGCAGCACCGCCGAGGCCGGAATGCCCATGACCGAGGGCTCCTTCACCCCCCTGGATGTCATCGGCATCTTCACCCACAAGCGTTCGCTGGGCGTGAAGAACCTCACCGCCCTGGCCTTTACCGACTGCCTCTTCACCCGCGACCTGCGGGGCCTGGTGCTCACGGGGTTTCTGGATGGGCAGAAGATGGCCGACCAGGTCAAAGTGCGGCGCCGAGTGCTGCTCCTGGTCTTCACTCTGGCCATCGTGCTGTCCGTCGTTGCAGCGGGCTTCGCCCACATCTACCTACCGTACAAGCGGGGCGCGGTGACGATGTACTCCTATGCCTACGTCTCCATCCCCACCCAGTTTTGGCGGGAAAACTTCCCGCTGGTCACGGGGCAGGAGACCTTCACCTGGCAGGCGGGGCTGTGGGCGGCGGTCGGGGTCATCGTGACGCTGGCCATCAGTCTGATGCGCCGGAGCTTCGTCTGGTGGCCGCTGAACCCATTGGGATATGCGCTGTGCGCCTCGTGGACGACCACCGTATTCTGGTTCCCTATGCTGGTGGCTTGGCTTCTGAAGACCGTTATCGCCAGATACGGGGGTATTGGTGCCTATCGCAGGGCGCGGCCCGCCTTCCTGGGGCTCATCTTCGGCGAGTTTGCGATGGCCGCTTTGTGGACGGTCATCTCCTGCATCTTCCGCACACCGGCGCCGTTCTTCCCCTGGCCGTGAGGAACGGCAGGGGAGCGGCAGGGGAGAGGCAGGGGAGAGGCAGGGGAGCGGCAGGGGAGAGGCAGGGGAGAGGCAGGGGAGAGGCAGGGGAGAGGCAGGGGAGAGGCAGGGAAACGGCAACGGCTGACGGCGGCAACGGCAACGACGAAACGGATCGAGCCGCGTGTGTGGCCGCCGGGCCTCGGCGCGTGCCTGCGTTGTGAGATGTCCGCCTTTCTCGTCGTTTTCAGGCGTTCTCTGTGCTCTCCGCCGTTCCCTGTGTTCTGCCGTTCTCCGTGGAACTCCGTGCTCTCCGTGTCTCCGTGGTGAGACGTTGGCCGTTCTCGCCGTTCTCGCCGTTCTCCCCGGTCTCAGCCGGCGCCCCCGCTGGACAGGAAGAACCAGCAGTACCAATAGATGATGGGCATGTTGAACATCACCGCATCGAAGCGGTCCAGCATGCCTCCGTGCTCCCCGAAGAGCGAGCCGAAATCCTTGATCCCCATGTCGCGCTTCAGCACCGACTTGGCCAGATCTCCCACCTGGCCCACGATCCCGAGGATGGCGCCCAGCACCAGGCTGTGCACCAGCGGCATGCCCATCCACCACGTGCCCAGAGCGATGGCCCCGATGACGGCGAAGGCGAACCCCGCCACCGCACCCTCCACGGTCTTTCCCGGACTCACCAGGGGTGCCAGCTTCGTCCGTCCCGCCAGATTGCCCACGAAGAAGGCCGCTGTGTCACACATCCACGTGGGAACGGAGCCCAGCAGGACGCCTCCCATGCGACTGGCCAGTTCGCCGGCCTCGGTGCCCGTCAGCCAAGGGATGTCCACGAAGCGCATGCGGATGATGAAGGAGATCATCAGGCCGATATATGCCACGCCGAAGACGGTGGTGGCGGAGTTGACCACCGCCGACTGATCGGGCTTGCGGCTGAACTGGCACACCAGCGTCCCGGCCACACAGAAGAACAGGATCAGCGTGATGTACTGCATCGCGTTGGCCGTGGAGCCCAGAGCGTTGACGGGCTCAACCTGCCCCATCAGCGAGTGGCTCCCGCTGTCCAGTTGGGTGGCCAGCAGGATGACGATGCTACAGAACCAGCCCAGGAACACATTGGGCCGAATGCCTCGTGTCTGGAGCGCCGAGTAATACTCAGACAGCGCCACGATGGCCAGGGCCGTGAAGACGATCCAGAACCACCAGCCTCCCAGCCAGCCCACCAGGAACAGGAGGCCCAGGCCCACAACCGCCACCCAGGCGCGTCTGAGTACTCGCAACAGGAACTGCAATGGCTTTTCTCCCCTCGACTTAGGTCATTGCCCGGCGCCGGCGGACCTGTCTCCACTGCTGGCGACGGCGCGGCCCGCCTCGATGTGCCCCGTCGGGCCATGCCCTGCGCCGATGCTCAGCGCATGCGAGATGGCGGCCGTGATGAAATGCTTGGCCGCACGCACTGCTTCCTTGAGGCTTTCGCCTCTGGCCAGGTACGCCGCGATGGCCGCCGAAAAGGTACACCCTGTGCCGTGCGTGTTGCCTGTGGGCACACGGGGTGCGCGCAGGACCTCGAACCCCCTGTCGGCGACGGTGTACAGCACATCCGCCGCCTCGCCCTGCAGATGCCCGCCTTTGACCACAACGGCCCGCGGCCCCAGGGAGGCGATCTCCCGGGCGGCCTCGTGCATGGCCTCGAGGTCGGTCACCTCGCGGCCCAGCAGGACCCCGGCCTCGTGGAGATTGGGCGTCAGTACCAGCGCCCGCGGCAGCACGTGCTCGATCAGGGCTCCCCGTGCCTCGGCCTGCAGGAGCGCCTCACCCCCCTTGGCGATCATCACGGGGTCCACCACGAGGTTGTCGATACCGTGGGCGGCGACGCGGTCGGCCACGACCCGGGCGATCTCCGCCGTCGAGAGCATCCCCGTCTTCGCCGCCCCGCAGCCGATGTCGGACATCACCGCGTCGATCTGTGCCGCCACCATCTCCGGCTCCAGCGTGGCGATGGCGGTCACGCCCAGGGTATTCTGGGCGGTGACGGCCGTCAGGGCGCTGACTCCGTAGACATCCAATACGGTGAAGGTCTTCAGGTCCGCCTGGATGCCGGCGCCGCCGCCGGAGTCGGAGCCGGCGATAGTCATGGCAATCGGGATCGCCCCTGCGCTCATTGCCCGGCCCCCTGCATCGCCTTCTCCCTGCTCATGCCCACGTAGACATCATCCACACAGATCTCGCCCAGGCCGGCGCCCTGGTCATTGTAGCCCTCAATGTTGATCTTCAGCGCGCCGCGAGCGGCGGTCATCGGGACCACGAAACTGCCGCTATGGAAGGTCCACTCGTCGGTGGCCGCGAAGGGCTCGGCCCTCATGATGGCCTGGCTACGCGAGCCGACCTGACCGTCCTCGCCCCACGTGACGAAGCTCACCACTACACGGGGAGCGGTGCCCTTGATCCAGAAGCTGTAGTGATAGCCACTGAAGGGATTGACCTCCGGCGCCTGTGGCCCGGTGAAGCCGTTGCAGGCCCCGGCCATGAGCGCCACGTTGATGGAGGTGCGCCCGCCGCCCCACTCGTGCAGCTCGGTGGCGGTAAGCTTCGCCGAGTGCTCGCCGCTGTGGGGCTCGCCCAGGCCCATGGTGGCCCTGCCCGCTCCCGTGTAAAGACCCCACTGGGCCGGGCGGGCCCCATCGAGTTCTTCGGCCCCCGGGTTGGGCACGATATTGGCCACATCCTGCTCGCTCAGCGGCGGCAGCGCCGCGATGACCTCCAGGGCTTCCAGGTACGGCCTGTGGCCCTCGACCCGGTCGCGCACCTCTTCCAGCAGACCACTGTTCCCGCAGGTGGCGGCCACTTTGTCGGCCAACTCGCGCTCTGTGTCCAGCGCCATTCGGAGCTGCTGCAGCGCCGCATCGTCGAAGCCGCGCTTCTCCATCTTCCGTGCCCGCTCGAGGAAGGCCGCGGGACTGCCCAGCGCGCCGGAGTAGTGGTCATAGACCTCGTAGAAGGCGTCCCGGAAGGCCAGGAGGTCCTCGACGGCCTCTGGGCCGGCCACCATGGCGATCGCGCGGCGCAGCGAGGTCTCGGGCTCGTAGGCCTCCGGGTTCCACAGATAGTCGGCGGCCGCCAGCAGGCCGCACTTGTACGCCTCCCCATGACCGGCGTTCAGATGCACCTCGCCGCTGGTGAGGTCCCAGAATCTGTGGGCAAACACGGTGCGGAAGGTGTCCAGGAAGTAGTGGGTCGGGTTGTGGTGCATGTAGATGGTATTGTCCCAGAGCATGGCCCTGCGGCCGCCCAGGAGGCCCTGGTAATACTCCACGTCCGTCTGCGCGATGTGGGCCGAGCGGACCCGGGGCCCCGTCCAGACGATGGTGACTTCCGGGTCGATGCCGGCTCCCGCATCCCGCAGGTACTTTTCGCCCGCCTCGCGGTAGGCGCCCTCCGGGCTCCAGTAGTACGGCAGCACCACGTAGAGCTTCACCCCGGGATAGGCGGCCTTGATGCGCGCCCACAGATCATTGATCAGCGCCACATTGACGGCCGCCAGATCATCGCCGAACTTCTCGCGGTCCTTCTCGCTGCGGACCTTGTACAGCTCCGGACCCGCCCAGTTGGGCTCACTGGCGAAGTCGTCGAGACAGAGCATCACTCGGGTCCCGCCCGCCTCCATGTTGATCCGGCAGGCCTCGAAGAGCTTCTCCAGATCGGCCTCGTCCGCGGTCTCGATGTGCTCTTTCCACAGATAGTACGGGTTGACGAAGGGCATGCAATCCAGGCCGCGGGCACGCATGTCGGCGGTGATGCCCTGCACCAGCGTCTTGTACTCCTCGGAGGGATCGACCCACTTGTCCACACCCATGGTGGTGTAGCAGATGTTCATGCAGTTGAACTTGGCCGTCGGCGCCCAGCGCGCCATGCTCGCGGCCGGATCATCGGGACCGGTGCCGCCGCCCGGCTTGAAGGACCGCAGACGGTAGGCCGGCCAATCCCGAACCTGCACGGGATGCAGGACTACCCTGTCCCCGGTGCGCCGGATCATCTGCACCAGGCTCTGGGCCGCGAAGGTCACCCCGGCGGCATCGTTGGCCATCAAGAGCACACCCTGCAGCCCCTTCTCGTGGGCGTAGGAGGCGATGGCGTAGCCTTCAGGCTGCTCGGGCACGGTGACCTCGCAGTCCCGGCCGTGTCCGCGCAGGAAGCGGTTGGTCGCCGGCATGCCCAGGGCGATGTAGGTCGTCACACCCTTGGGCACCCGGCCGTCCCGGCTGATCTGCGGCCGCAAGCCTCCGGAGAGGTAGCCGATGCGCGCGGCGATGGTCTCGGCCGCCAGTTCCTCGGCCGCCGACGGCTCGGGACAGAGCAGGATCGCCGAGCTGGGTAGCTCGGCGGCGCAGTCCGCCAGCTCCCAGGCGCCCTCGAGGTACTCCACCTCCCTGGGCGTCGGCAGGATCGTCCCCGTATAGTGGCCGCTGTACGGCTCAACCGCCGGCTCCTGGGCGGAGCA
>CAYRFY010000009.1:8441-32358 GCA_964423635.1 uncultured Armatimonadia bacterium
GACTACGAGCGAGACGTGAAGTACATCCCCGGCTCGCTGGAGGCGATGCGAAAGCTGCGCGAGGCCGGGCGCGAGGTCTATCTGGCCACGAATCAGGCCTGGGTCAGCCGGGGGCTGCGCGAAAACGGGTCGGCGGTGGTGCGCGACACGCTCACCCGCCTGCGGCTCCGGGTGAAGGAGGAGGGGGGCCTGCTGCATGGTGTGGGCTTCTGCCCACACCAGGATGATGACTGCTGCGCCTGCCGCAAGCCGCAGCCGGGGATTCTGCTGAAGCTACAGCTCAAGTACGGCCTCGACCTATCGCGCTCGGTGATGGTGGGCGATTCATGGCGCGACGTGGAAGCGGCGGCCGCGGCGGGGGTGGGGAGCTTCGTCTTCGTCCGCACCCGTCCCACCGAGCAGCAGGTGGAGGCAGAGCTGCAGCGCTGCCGTCCCCCGGCCTACCAGGCCGCCAATCTGGCGGCCGCGGTGGAGATCATCTTGTGCGAGGGGCTGGGATCTGAGGAAGGCTGAAGAGGGCGGCCGCTCCCGTGCCTGCCCGGCAGTGAGGCCCGCGGGCCCGGGGACGGCGTTGCCCGCAGACGCATCACTGCGCCAATACCGCCAGTGCCTGTCGCTTGGCACCATTGTACCGGCCGTGGGTGGGCTCGACGAAGTCATCCCAGGCGTAGACCTCGGCGCGCCTCTCACCCATGCGAAGAACGGACTCGTCCTGTGTGCCGAAGGCCGAGCGCAGCTTCTCCACACCGGCGGCATCGCCCCGCTCCCGCAGCGCAGCCTCGGCCAGGAGGAAGTAGTCGGCATCCTCGTTGCCGTCGCGCAGACCCTCCCAGGCGGCGGAGACCTGGAGCAGGCCCGTGTCCTCATCATACCGGACCAGAACGTCCTCGCCGTTCCACCACAGGTAGGTCCAGTAGCCGTAACCCCGCATGTTCCAGGCCACGGCCCGCCAGGCGTAGGCCCTGGCGGCCTCATACGGCTGGCTGTACTTCCCACCCCCGTAGTACCAGACCTCATCCGTGGGCTCCAGGGGTACGGCAGGTGTGTCGCTGGGGCGCAGCGTTCTTTGGCGGTAACCCGTCTCGATCCGGGCCTCATTGGGGTCGCCGCCGTCCGGGAGGGCGAGGTAGACGTAGGCACCGTGGGTGAAGAACACGCCGCGTTCCTCGTTGCCCCAGGGGCTGCCGCCGCGCAATTGTAGCTCAACACCGTCGGCAAACACGGTGACCTGGTCGATCTGCTCGTAGTGACGCTCGCCGGTGAAAAACGGCTCCAGCACACACCAGGTATCCACGGCGCCGCCGTTGGTGTAACGTCCCCAGGCCCGGTCAATGGGCTCGCGACGGGGCGCGTAAGAGGCGGCCATTGTGGTGAGGCGGCAAAAGTCGCGGGTCAGAGGCAGGGCCACCTGCCACGCGTCACTCTCCTGGTTCATCTGGCGAAGCAGCGCCTCGGAGCGACAGATGCCGCCTGTGTTGGTAGTGAACGGCCGCCAACCGGCGGCCTTGTAGCGCCGGGCCGCCGTCAGCCAGCCGGGGATATGCTCGGCGGCGATCTCGTCGTCGATCTTGGCCCAGAAAGAGGTGAAACCCCTCTGCGCGGCATACCTGCGAAGCTGATCGCAGTACCAGATCATCACCGCCCAGCCCTCTTCAGACTCCGGTTCCACCTCGCGGTCGGGAAAGACCGCCTTGATGAGCGCCGCCTCGCGCCAGCCATTGTGCGACGGCACGTGGGCCACGAACCGCGTCATGCCGCGCCTGACGGGCTCGTCGAACCAGATCGCGTAGTGGCCGAAGTCCAGGTCCGGAAGCTGCTCCACGGCCGCCCTGGGGTGCGCCTTGCCCCAGTCTGTGAGTAGCTCCCCCGTGTCCCGTACTCGGAGGTGCACGGCGGGTTCATGGGCCCCGACGGCCCAGTCCAGGTTGTCGCAGCGGAGCTCCTGCAGATTGTCCAGATAGGCCAAGAACCGCGCCCTCGCGGGCTCATCCAGCCTGTAGGACGACAAAGAGGGTAAGAAGGCGTACCACTGGGTGCCGATAAGGGGCCGCTGCGGCAGGCGGGCGTTCCAGACGGTGAGCTGCAGCGGGATATGCAGCGCCGGGCCCGTGGCGGCCGACAGGCGCACCTGTGCCCCATGGGTCCCAAGTGTCAGTCCCGCCGAGCTCACCTGCAGCCACAGCCGCCGGCTCTCGCCCCGGGGCACCGTGGTCTTTGCCCCGGCCGACAGCCAGCCGCCGTCCTCCACCTGCACCTGGATCGCGCCCGCGGCCGGGCCGGTGACGGAAACCTCCACCTCGCTGCTATCCGCCAGCCCGAATAGCTCCAGCGGCAAAGCGTCCCTCTCGTCCAGCCCCAAATCCACCTCGAGGCTGCCCAGTCGCGGGGCGGGCGACAGAGCCCCACTCGTGACGAGTAGAAAGCCTCTGGCCTGCTCCGTCTCATCCGGGCCGTAGAGCTCCTCCAGAGGCTTCCAGTCCGGCAGGGAGGTGAGCCCTGGCTCCGTGAATGGCTCCGGAGCCCCCTCCTCTTCCGTGGCGACGCCCTCCGCCGTCACCCAGCCCACGCGGCGCAGGCCGCTCAGGAGGCCGAACAGCAGCCCCGTGCCCGTGCGGTGTCCCGCCGGCACCGGGCGATAGAGCCATTCGAAGGTGGGGGTGACGCGGCTTTGCGACCAGAAGTAGAACTGATCCAGGAGGTCGGGGTCGCAGCGCACGAAGAACCCCGAGCCCTGCGCGGTGTCCACGGAGGCCATCCACGGCCCGGTCAGCCCGGGGCAGTAGGTATCGGGAAAGGTCAGTTCCTGCAGTTCCCCCTCCTGATGCAGAAAGACGCGGTCCTCCTGCGTGAGCTCCTCGCCGCCCGGAGTGGCGAAGTTGCGCACCCAGAGTCGGAACGGCAACTGGGTGGGGTTCTCGATCTCATAGCCAACCCTGATGATCGGCGTGCCCTCGGTGAATTCGTAGGTCTTCACCAGCTTGACGCCGTCGGTATGGGTGACTTCGAACCGCAGGACCAGGGATTCCCCGGTCTGCCGCACGACGCTGCCCTGGTAGAGCGCATTGCCGAAGTGCGGGCGGTCTTCGAACAGCCCGCCCAGCCCACTGCCATCGGCCCGGACGATGTCGGCACCCAGGGCCTTGTCCACCAGCGACATGACTCGGGCCCCTTTGGCGGCATCGAGGGTGAGCGTGTAGTGTTCTGTTTCCACCGTCGCCTGCAGGATGCGGCCCACACCGTCCTTCTGGAGATCGGCGGTGAGGGCGCACACCGGTGGTGAGCACAGGGCGGCGGCTAAGAGCAGCGCGTGGTGCAGGGCCAAAGGTGAGCGCATTGCAGTTGGCATTCCCTTCGGGGCCGGGGTAGCGAGCAGCGGCAGTTCGCGACGGCGGCGGCCACGACAGGCACTGTTCGCGATGCCCGCGGCGGTTCCTCCCGTGGGCGGCCGGTACGGGGGCAAGGCCGAGGGAAGGGCACCCGGGTCCCATCGGCCGCGAGTCTCCGGGCGTCGTGGGCCACTACTCCTCCAGCTCCAGGGCTCCCCACAGGCTCGGATCTGTGTCGCTCGGGAGGCCGTGGGGGGCCGACCACAGTTGCCTACCCGCCGGGATGTCGTGGGCCAGATAGTTGAACCCGATGCGGCTGCCCTCGCGGGGCTCAAAGCCCGTGAGGATGGCGGCGGGCAAGAAGGCTTCCACGGTGTAGTAATTGTCGCCGATGTGGGCCGCAATACGGATCTGCTCCGGCTCGCAGATCGGGGCGTGCTCCCGGGCGCGGCGGATCCGCGCCTGCCAGGCGGTGGGCTCCTCCCGGGAGCTGCCGCCGCCTTTGGGTAGGAGGATGAAGTGGTGGCAGAAGCGGGAGGCGCGGTGGGCGCCCCGGGCGGCCCGGGTATCGAGCCACACCTGCAGACCATCGCCCGAGTGGGGGCGCCTTCGGTTCACCGCTACCGTTCCTTCGGGCTTGGGGCAGTATTCGGCTACATACAGGCCGCTCTCATGCCACAGCGCCCAGACCTCGGCGAAGGCGGGGCGGCCGTCCAGCTCGGCCAGGGGGGGCAGCGGCTCATGGCCACGGGTTGCACGGAGGCTTCCATCCGGCTCCGGCTCGGACCGCAGATGCGGACAAGTGGCCACGGCATGGAACAGCATTCGGGAAGGGAAATCAGGCATCTTGGTCCTCGGTTCGCGCCGCGCTTCGGGGGTGCCCCTTTCGGCCCTGATAGCGGCGCCAGGCGGCCATCAGGAAATCCTTGAACCCCGCTGAGGTGACGTCTTTCTTGAAGTGGGCCTGGATCGTGATCCGGTCGTGGTGTTGCGCATGGGTCAGGATGCGGACCCGCGAGCCCTTGCTGTAGATGGGCAGGCCCTCCACCTCGTCCCAGGGCGGCAGAGCCAGGGCCTCGGCGAGGTCTTCCTCATCGAACGCGCCTTTTTCGGTGTGGAAGATCAGCTCCAGATACCACTTGCGGTCGGTGCGGACCCGGGCGAACCAATCCTCCCGTCCCTGGGCGCGGAACTCCACCCGGGTGCGGTCGGTCCAATCGGGTTCCGCCGCTCCGGGCATCCGCGCGGCCTGCAGGGCGAACTCGATGAGTGTCTCGTCATGCCACGCCGGGCTCTCTCCCTGCTCGCTGACGCGGTCGTGGGTGTGCCATTTCTCCCCGTCGGTCTCCCAGGGGCGTTTGGCTTGCCCGGTGTCCACGGCCGTAGCCGCTCGCCCGGTACCCCGGCGGTCCTCGATGTGGCGCCTGCGCTCCTCGAAGGGCCCCCTGGCGAAGGCCTCTCGCAGGTACGGGGCCGTCACGCTGTCGGGGCAGTCGATGATGCTCTGCAAAGGCCCCTGGGCCATGAGTCGCCCGCCTCTGGTGCCACCCCCGGGACCCAGGTCCAGCACATAGTCGGCGGTCTTCACCACATCCATGTTGTGCTCGATGACAACCACGGTGTTGCCGGCGTCCACCAGACGGTTGAGCACGTCCAGCAGCTTGCGAATGTCGGCCACATGCAGGCCGGTGGTGGGTTCGTCCAGCAGGTACAGCGTCTTGCTCCTGCGGCCCTGCGACAGCTCCCGGGCGATCTTCATCCGCTGGGCCTCGCCCCCCGACAGCGTCGGGGCCGACTGGCCCAGGGGCAGGTAACCCAGGCCCACATCGGACAGCAACTTGAGCATCCGCCGGGCCCGGGGCAGGTCGTCGAACAGTTCCAGGGCCTGGTCCACGGTCATGCTCAATACGTCGGCGATGCTCTTGCCCTTGAACTGGATATCCAGCGTCTCCTTGTTGTAGCGCTGTCCGTGGCACTCATCGCACTCGACCCAGACATCGGGTAGGAAATGCATCTCCACACAGCGGTAACCCATCCCCTCGCACACCTCGCAGCGGCCACCGCGGGCATTGGTGGAGAACCGCCGCGCGGTATAGCCCCGTGCCTTGGCCTCGGGAAGCAGCGAGAACACGTGGCGGATCTGGTTGAAGACACCGATATAGGTGGCCGGATTGGAGCGCGGTGAGAAGCCGATGGGGGACTGGTCGATGTTCACGATGCGGTCCAAAGCCTCGTGGCCGTGGATGGCCCGGTGGTGCCCGGGCATGGTATTGCGCCCGTGCAGCTTGTACGAAAGCTCCTGGTACAGGATGTCGGTGATGAGCGAGCTCTTCCCCGACCCGGAGGGGCCGGTGGCGCAGACGAACAGCCCCAGAGGGATGTGGGCATCGATGTCCCGGAGGTTGTTGTGTGAGGCGCCCTCAATGGTCAGCCACCTGCCGCGGTCCCTCGGCGGCAGGGGGCGGGGGTTGGTGGGGATGGCCAGGGCCAGATCGTTGCGCAGGACCGCGGCGGTCAGGGAGGTGGTGGACTTCTGCACGGACCGGGGCGAGCCGCTGGCCACCACCCGGCCGCCCTCGGGCCCGGCCCCGGGGCCGAAATCCACGATGTAGTCCGCACGATCGAAGGTCTGCGGGTCGTGCTCGACGACCACCACCGTATTGCCCAGATCGCGCAGGCTCTCCAGCGTCGCCAGCATGCGTTCGTTGTCTCGAGGGTGGATGCCCACGGTGGGCTCGTCCAGTACGTAGGTGACCCCGGTGAGGCCCGCCCCCAGTTGCCCGGCCAGCTTCACGCGCTGGGCCTCGCCGCCAGAGAGTGTCGGGGCGGAGCGGTGCAGCGTCAGATAGTCCAGCCCCACATCCACAAGGAACTTCAGGCGCGACTGGATCTCGGCGAGCACCTCCGCCGCCCGGGGGCGCTCGTTGTCGCTCAGTTCGATGGAGGCGAAGAAGTCTCTGGCCTGATCCAGCGGGAGCCCGCAGGCCTCGACGATGCTCAGGTCCCGCAGCTTGACCGCCGCCGCCTGTGCGTTCACCCTTCCGCCTCCGCAGGTCGGGCAGGGCAGATCGCCCAGAGCCCGGGCGAACTGGCGCCGGAAGTGATGGCTCAGATTGGAGGCCTCCTCGATGCCCGGGGCCAGCCCGGCATAGTGCACCCGGAGCATAGGCCCCACCTGCAATTCCTCCTCGGCGCCCTCGAAGACCAGGCGGCGCTGCTCGGGGGTCAGGGCCGAGAACGGCTGGGCGAGGTCGAAGCCGCCGTGAGTGGCCACGGCCTGAAGCACCTTGTGCAACATCCCCCCCTCGCGCACCCGCGGCCAGACAGAGACGGCGCCCTGCAGGATGGAGAGACGGTCATCGGGCACCATCACCGCGGGGTCAAGCCCGCGCTGGGTGCCCAGGCCCTCGCAGGTGGGACACCAGCCCTCGGGGTGGTTGAAGGAGAAGCTCCGCGGCGCGAGCTCCGAAAACGCCGCGCCACAATCGGGACAGCCGAAGTCCCTGGAGAGCCTCAGCTCGCCGTTGCCACCTGTGGCGGCGGCATCGACGATGAGCACCTCGCCGGCCGATAGCTCGAAGGCCCGCTGGACGGCCTCGGCCAGGCGCGCCCGCCGGGAGGGCTCCGGAGTGGTGCGATCCACCACCAGCTCTACGTGGTGGCGGCGACGGCGGTCGATGTGCATCTGCAGCGGCAGTTCGTGCAGGACACCGTCCACTCGCACCCGGCGCCAGCCATCTCTCTGCGCGCGTTCCAGGAGGTCGTCGTACTGCTCGCTACCGGTGGGGGAGAGGGGCGCCAGGAGGAGCACCTGCCTGCCGGGATGGGCGGCGAGGATCTCATCGACCACAGAGTCCACCGTGCGCGAGCCCAGCGTGCCTCCGCAATGGGGACAGTGGGGCACGCCCAGGCGGGCGTACAGCACCCGCATGTAGTCGAAGATCTGCGTCTCCGTGCCCACGGTGGAGCGGGGAGTGCGCACCGTGTTGCGCTGCTCGATGGCGATGGCCGGCGACAGCCCCGCGACGCGATCCACCTTGGGCTTCGGCATCTGGCTCACGAACTGCCGGGCGTAGGGAGACAGCGATTCCACGTAGCGCCGCTGGCCCTCGGCATAGACGGTGTCGATGGCAAGCGATGTCTTGCCCGAGCCGCTGACGCCGGAAAGCACCGTGAACTGCCTTCTCGGCAGCTTGACGTCGATGCTCTTGAGATTGTGCTCCCTGGCCCCGTGCACGGAGATACTCTGGGTCTTCGTCTGGCGGCTCCGGCGCCTGTGGTGATGCGGGGCGGCGTGGACGCCCTCTCCCTCAAGCACCTGGCGCAGCATCTGCCCGGTGTACGAGTGCTCGCACGCCGCCACCTCCTCGGGGGTCCCGACGGCCACCAATTGCCCCCCGCCCTCGCCCCCCTCGGGGCCCAGGTCGATGACCCAGTCCGCGCTCTTGATCACGTCCGGGTGGTGCTCCACGACGATGACGGTGCTGTGCAGTTCGACGAAGCGGTGCAGTACCTCCAGCAGGCGGCGCACGTCCTCGAAATGCAGCCCCGTGGTGGGCTCGTCGAGGATGTAGATGCAGCCCGCGCCGCCGGGCCGGGCCAGCTCCCTGGCCAGCTTAATCCGCTGCGCCTCCCCGCCGGAGAGGGTGGTTGCAGGCTGCCCCAGCTTGATGTACCCCAGGCCGACTTCGTTGAGGGTGCTGAGGATGTGCTGTATCCTGGGAATGCTGCCGAAGACCTCCAGGGCCTCCGTCACCTCCATCTCCAGCACGTCGGCGATGTTCTTGCCGCGATAGTCGATGCTCAGCGTCTCCCGGTTGAACCGCTGGCCCTGGCAGACTTCGCACAGCACCCAGACGTCCGCCAGGAAGTCGGACTCGAGCCGTACCGCGCCGTGGCCCTCACAGTGTTCGCAGCGGCCTCCCTCGACATTGAAGCTGAAGCGCCCCTGCTTGTAGCCCCGGGCCCGAGATTCGGGCAGAGCCGCATACAGCGCCCGGATGTGATCGAAGACCTTGGTGTAGGTGGCCGGATTGCTCCGCGGCGTGCGGCCGATGGGGTCCTGGTCGATGCAGATGACCTTGTCCACCTGCTCGAGGCCCTCGATCGCGTCATGCCCGCCGGGCTCGGCCTCGGCCCGGTACAGGTGTCGCGACAGCGCGGTCTGCAAAATGTCGGTGACCAGCGAGCTCTTCCCCGACCCCGAGACCCCTGTGACGCAGATGAACCGCCCCAGCGGGAAGGCCACATCGATGCCGCGGAGGTTGTGCTCCCGGGCCCCGCGCACCGTGAGCCAGGCGCCGTTGCCGGGGCGCCGGCGCTCCGGTACGGGGATGCTGCGCTTCCCGGACAGGTACTGGCCTGTGAGCGAGCCGGCCTTGCGCCGGACCTGCGCCGGAGTACCGGCGGCGATGACCCGGCCGCCCTTGTCCCCGGCTCCGGGGCCGAAGTCCACCAGATAGTCGGCCGAGAGCATCGTCTGCTCATCATGCTCCACCACGATGATGGTGTTATCCAGATCGCGCAGGTGCAAGAGGGTGTCCAGCAGCCGGCCCTGATCCCTATGGTGCAGGCCGATGCTGGGCTCGTCCAGCACGTACATGCAGTCCACCAGACCACTGCCCACCTGGCTGGCCAACCGGATACGCTGCGATTCGCCTCCCGAGAGCGTGGGCGCCGGGCGGTCTAGAGTCAGATACTCCAGGCCCACGTAGTCCAGGAAGCTCAGCCGATCGCGGATCTCCTTGAGCGCGTCCTCGGCGATCTGGGCCTCGGTGGCAGACAAGGTCAGTTCGTCAAAGAACCCCCGGGCCTGGCGCACCGTGCGCTCGCATAGCTCGGCGATACTCAGCCCGCCCAGCGTCACCGCCAGACTCTCGGGTTTCAACCGCCGCCCGCGGCACACCGGGCAGCGGGCCACCCGCATCAGCGCCTCGTACCTGTCCCGCAGGTGCCTGGACTTGATGCGGTTGGCCCGATGCATCATCTCGGCGATGATCCCGCCCCAGCGGTCCGCGTGTTTCCACTCCCATGTGTACCGGGGGTGCTTGAAGTGGAACTCGATGAGTTGATCCCCGGAGCCGTAGAGCAGCGCCTCCTGCTGCTGCGTCGTGAGCTCCTGCCAGGGAGTATCCAACGAGAACCCGTAGTGCCGGGCCACTCCCTCGTACCAGTGGCGGCGATGGAGGTTCTCCAGCGACGGCAGCATCGGGATGGCGCCCTCAAGCAGCGACTTGGCGGGGTCTTCCACCAGCAGCGATGGATCCATGGTGCGCGTCGAGCCCAGGCCCTCGCACTGGGGACACATGCCCTGCGGCGTGTTGAAAGAAAACGCGGCCGGAGTGGGCTCGGAGAAGCTCAGGTCGCAGTCGGTGCAGGCGAAACGCGTGCTCAGCAGGCTGTCGCGCTCACCCTCGCGGGCGAGGATCACGTCGCCCTCGCCCAACTCCAGCGCGGCCTCCACCGATTCGGCGATCCGCACCCGGGCGCTGGGGCTCACGACGATGCGATCCACCACCACTTCCACATTGTGGCGCCTTTGGCGCTCCAGCTCCGGCGGGTCGGAGGTCTCGTGCAGCTCCCCGTCGATGCGGACCCTCAAATACCCGCGGCGGCGCATGTCCTCCAGCAGGTCGCGGAACTCACCGCGCCGCTGGCGAACCAGCGGAGCCAGGATCAGTACCGGGGCGCCGGGGGGCAGGGCCATGACCCGGGCGATGATGGCCTCCCGCGTCTGGGCGCCGATCTGCTTGCCGCACCGGGGGCAGTGGGGTGTCCCAATGGTGGCATACAAGACCCGCAGGTGATCGTACACCTCCGTCACCGTCGCCACCGTGGACCGCGGGTTGAACCCCCGGGTGCCCTGGTTGATGGCGATGGCCGGCGCCAGACCCTCCAGCCGGTCCACCCTGGGCCGCGGCAGTTGCTGCAGAAACTGCCGGGCATAGGTGGAAAGCGACTCCACGTACAGCCGCTGGCCCTCGGCAAAGAGCGTATCGAAGGCCAGGCTGGATTTGCCTGAGCCGCTCACTCCTGTGAAGACAATCAGCGCGTTCTTGGGCAGGTCGAGGCTCACGCCATCGAGATTATGCTCGCGGGCACCACGCACGACTACGAAATCAGACATTGCCTATCGCGTCTCACCGTAGGGACCGAAATGGGGGAGAGGGGGACCCCGCATCACCAGATCGCATTGTAGTAGAACATACATACGAAGTCAAACAAAGATTCGTTTCCTTGAGGCGTCCCGGGGAAGGAGGCCGGAACATCACCGCCGTTGGGTGGAGGGTGGCGCTCGCGCTCCGTCCCGGGCTTTGCCTGAGCAGCGTGGCGGCCCGGGAGCCGGCGCCGTGGGTCTACAGCACCGTCTCCAGCACGCGCAGGAAGTTGCCCCCCAGCACCTTGCCGATGGTGGCTTCATCCCACCCGCGACGGTCCATCTCCTCAGTGATTCGCGGTAGGTGACCCACGTGGGGCGGGACGGGGATTTCGGTCTCGGGCAGGCCGTCGTAGTCGGCGCCGAGGCCCACGTGGTCGGGGCCGACGAGGTTGATGCTGTGCTCGATGTGGTCCACGAGGGTGGGCATGTCCGGGTGCTCGCGGTGGATGAACCTGGTATAGCAGGCCACTCCGTGGACGCCGCCGGCCTGGGCCAGGAGACGGATCTGCTCGTCGGTCAGTCCGCGGCTGTGGGGGCAGATGGAGAACACGCAGCCGTGCGAGAAGATGGGGGGCGTGGCCGAGAGTTCCAGAGCCTCGTAGAACGCGGCATCATTGGCGTGGGCCAAATCGACGACTATCCCCAGACGGTTCATCTCGGCGATGGCGGCGCGCCCAAAGTCCGTGAGGCCCTTCATCTCGCGGCGCAGCCGTTCGCGATCGGCGGCGCTGCAGTAGTCAAACACGCTCTCCTCGCCCTGACAGCCGTGGGACGGGGCTTCGCCGTGGCTGAGGTTGCCCACGCGCAGACCCAGACGGTACAGGGCCGCGAGCACGCCGATCTCGCCCATGCAGCAACTGAGGCTCTCCAGTTGGGGGATCAGGCCTATCCTCCCCCGGACTTTGGCGGAGCGGATATCGGCGGCCGACGAGATCAGGCAGAAGTCATCGGGATGCGCCTGCACCATGGCGTTCATGGCCTCAATCAGCGTCAGGGCCCGGGGCAGGTCGCGGCTCCCGCAGTACGACATCAGCGCCGTCACGCCGCCCTCGGTAAGCCGCGGCAGGTCGACGTGGTAACCGTCGCGGACCTCGGTGAGGTCCAGCGGGTCGCCGCGCTCCAGGCGCAGGGCGAAGCTATCGTTGTGACCGTCGATGATGATCGCCGAGGCGTGCAGTTCCGCGGCTGTCGGGGGCATGCGTCGTCCTCCTGTGCGCATCGTCTGGCACCGCTCCGTGCCCGGGCGTCTCCGCCGCCTCGCGCTATTGCCCGGCCTCCCGCGCCAGCGCTTCCTCCAGCGCCTGTACCCTCCGTTGCAGCTCCCCGACCCTCTTGGCCAGCGCCGCGACACGGAAAGCATCGGTCTGTGCGCCGCCTTCTGCCAGATCGCGTGCGGCGCGCTGTGTGTCTCGGGCGGCGTAGAAGCAGCGCAGGAAGGCTCTGGCCAGGTCCGCGGACATGGCCGGTGGCTGCTCGGCGGTGAGCAGCCTGTGCACGCGCTCTGCCACAGCGACGGAGTGTCGGCCGCTCACATCGAGGATGGCCGCGGGCTGCTGGGGCCACAGTACCCTGGGCATTGTCGCCTCAGGCTCCGGGAGTCAGGAGGTCGATGCCGTAGTAGGTGCACAGCTCTTGCAGCTCGGGCAGGATGTGTTTGAGGGCGACCACCAGGTGGTGCGAGAATCCCCGGGTGCGCTTGATCTCGTCCAGGGCCTTGTAGCGGTCAATCCGCATGTCACACCCGGCGTAGAGCACTCCCCGGGCCGTGTCGGGAGCGCTCTCCCCCTCGAAAGCCAGCATCTCCAGCCCGCCCTGGGCGGTCTGGATCAGGTCGATGCCCGTCTTGGGGCCGTATTCGAATTGGCCGATGTGACCGGCGATCTTCCCGGGGATATTGTGCGGATAGTTGATGGCGTCATTGACCGTGAACTGCCCGGCGGCGATATCCTCGCGCAATTGCGGGGTCACGCCGCCGTCGGCCTCGATCCGGGCCAGGAGCGCCGGATCATTGGGGGCCATGCAGCCGGCGAGACCCACGCCGCAATGGCCGAACCGCACCACGTCGCTCTTGGCGGTCCAGTCCACGAAGTCCAGGAAGGCCGCGGGCCTGCCGGAGAGCCAGTGGGCCGCCGCCTGCAGCACGGCGCCGGGCCAGTCGCCCTCGCAGGCGAAGCCGGCCACGTCGCCTTTGGCAGTGGCCCACGCGATGGGCAGACACCCCGAGAGGCTCAGGGGCGGCTGCATGATCTCCGGCCAGCACTTCAGACTGGCCGCCGTGAAGCCCTCCGCCCGGCAAATGGCCCGCAGCGCGTGGTATAGCCGGGCGCTGCGGTACAGATCGTCGTTTTCCCGCATAAGGTTCACACGGCCGCCCAGCATCTCGGCAACGGTGGCCCGGATGTCCTCGTCGCTGAAGGACGCCTCCCCGGCGGTGCCGGTGGTGGCCATCTCCTCGAACACCCGGTACACACGGAGCAGGTCCACGGTCTCCACCGCGACTCCGAAAACCCGGGCGAACAGGAGTTGGTCCCCCGTGGCGGAATGAAAGCCCCCGGGCCCATCGCCGAAGCGGCCGACGTAGGTCCGGGACAGCTTCTTCACACACCGGTAGACGTTCATCAGCATACAGAACTCGTTGTCGAAGTCCTCCGAGCCGGGCTGCCCCGCCAGATAGCGGGCGTAGCGCCCCAGACGGCGGGCATCGTGCTTGTTCATGTCGCTGCCGCAGATGGCATTGGTCACCCACAGGCAGGACTGCAGGGGCTCGTTGGGCTCCTCGTAAGCGGCCACGACCAGGGGCAGGTGGCGCAGGTGAGGGGCCATGCCGATGATGGGAAGCACATGGCCGCAGGGGAAGGCCGAGTTGACGATGACGATGGCGTCCAGCCCGGAGGTGGAGAACAGGTCCGCCACCTTCCACGCGTCGTGGGCGCCGAAGATGCGGTCCGGGTAGATCACCGAATCGGCGGAGATGGTCCCCGAAGCCTTGCACTGATCCAGGAGCTTGCCGAAGGCCGTCTCGGTGAGCTGCTTGCCTTGCTCGACAAAGCCGCCGATGGAGTTGTACACCACGCCGATCCTGGGAGCGTCCTGCGCCGGATAGGGAGGCTGATAGGTGATGGACATGGGAACCTCGCGGTTGGTTGTCGGAATGGGCCTGACGGCCCGTCATTGCCGTCCGCCGTCGGCCGGCGGCGCAGGCTCAGGCTCAGGCTCAGGCTCAGGCGCTACGCCTGCACGCCGTTCTCGCTCGCCGTGCCATCGCCGTCTGCCCCGCAGGGGCAAAGCACGATAGCCACGGGTGAAACCCGTGGAGAGCGGAAGCGCCGTCTTCCCTCTCCCGCCGTTGACCCACGGCTCGTCGACTCGCGACTTCCGCCGGAGTCGAGCTGCCCTCAGCGCAGCCGCACCTGTCTGTCGCCGCGCTCGATCTCCCCGATCCGGTACACGGTCTCCCCCGAGGCGGCGAAACTCGCCTCCAGCGCCGCGGCCTGCTCGGGCCTGCAGACCACCACCATGCCCACTCCCATGTTGAAGGTGCGGTACATCTCGGCGTCGGCCACACCGCCCAGCCGCTGGATGAGGCCGAAGATGGGCGGGTGCGGGAAGCTGTCCACGCGGATAGTGGCACCCAGACCCTCGGGCAGGCAGCGGATCACGTTGTCGGGAAGGCCGCCACCGGTGATGTGCACGATGGCCCCGGGCGAGAGCCCCGCGTCCAGCGCGGCCATGATGCTCGCGGCATACAGCCGGGTGGGGGTGAGAAGCTCCTCACCCACGGAGCGGTCCAGCTCGGCGGGCCTGTCGGAGAGCTTCAGTCCCCCTACCTCGAGCAGCGCCTTGCGCGCCAGGGACAGCCCATTGCTGTGCACGCCGGAAGAGGATAGGCCGAGGATGATGTCGCCCGCGCAGACCGCGGAGCCGTCGATGATCCTGGAGCGCTCCACCACACCCACGGCGAAGCCGACCAGGTCGTACTCGCCGGGCTTGTACAGGCCGGGCAGCTCTGCCAGCTCGCCCCCGATCAGGGCGCAGCCCACCTGCCGGCAGGCGTTGGCCACACCGATGACGATGGCGGCGGTCTGCTCCGCGTCGCGGACGCCGCTGCCCAGATAGTCCAGGAAGAACAGGGGCCGGGCACCCTGGCAGACGATGTCGTCCACACACATGGCCACGGCATCCTGGCCGATGGTATCGTGGCGGTCCAGCTCAAAGGCGATCATCAGCTTGGTACCGACGCTGTCCGTGCCGGCCACCAGGATCGGGTCTTCGTAGCCGCCGCCGAGAGCGAACATGCCCCCGAAGTCCGACAGCCCGGTGACCACGTTGGGAGTGTAGGTGGCTCGGACGGCCTCCTTGAAGGCACCGATGGCCCTGTCCTGGGCCTCGATGTCCACACCGGCGTCTTTGTATGTCAGGCCCTCGTCCATCTGTCAGAACTCCTCGCCTGTGTGCTCGCCCCGGCGGTCGCTCGGCCTCCTGTGGGCCGCGGACCGCTGCGTGCTGGAGGTTCGGCCGAAAAGCTCACATTCGCATGGAAGTGTCATTCTCAGAGCTTCGGTTCCTGGCAAGAGCAGCTCGCAGAATCTCCCGGCATTCACCGAGATCCTTCGCTATCTCGCTGCGCGAGATGGACGCTCAGGATGACATGAGCCGGGCCAGCCGGGTCTCCCGGCCGAACCTCTAGCGCCCCACCCTGCTCTCCTCCAGGTCGTACTTGCTGACCTTCAGGTCGGAGGCGACGGGGATCGGATACTGCTCATCGAAGCAGGCGGTGCAGAAGTTGACCTTCGGCAGGCCGATGGCGCGCACGAGGTTCTCGATGTCCAGGTACTCCAGGGTGTCGGAACCCACGTGCTGCCGGATCTCCGGGACGCTCTTGCGGGCGGCGATGAGCTCCCTGCGGGTGGAGGTGTCGATGCCGTAGAAGCAGGGGAAGCGGATGGGCGGGCAACTGATGCGCAGGTGGATGTCGCGAGCGCCGGCCTCGCGGAGAAGAGCCATCTCCGGCCCGGTTGTGGTACCCCGGACGATGGAGTCGTCCACCACTACCAGCCGCTTGCCGGCCACCGCCTCGCGCAGGGGAGCCAGCTTCATGTGCACCCCGGCCTCGCGCAGGCGCTGGTCGGGCATGATGAAGGTGCGGTGGATGTAGCGGTTCTTGATGAAACCCTCGCCATAGGGGATGTCGGCGGCCTCGGCGAAACCCATGGCGTGGGGGATGGCGCTCTCGGGGATGCCGATGACAAGATCGGCCTCCGCCGGCGCCTGCCGGGCCAGCAACTGCCCCATGCGCAGGCGGGACATGTAGATGTTCTTGCCGTAGATGTGACTGTCGGGGCGGGCGAAGTAGATGAACTCGAACACGCAGCAGGCCCTACGCTGGGGGTCCACCGCCTGTAGCACCGTCTCGCCCCTGGCATCCACGGTCACAATCTCCCCCGGCTGCACCTCGCGCACGAACTCCGCACCAAGAACGCTCAGAGCGCAGGTCTCGGAGGCCGTCACCCAGCATCCGTTCATGCGTCCCAGACACAGGGGGCGAACGCCGTGGGGATCGCGGACGGCGATGAGCCGGTCCGCCGTGCCGATGGCCAGCGAATAGGCGCCCTGCATGTGGTGCATGGCGTCGGCGATGGCCTCCTCCAGCGTGTCGGCGGGGGAGCGATGGATGAGCTTGGCGATGATCTCGGTGTCGGTGGTGCGCTCGAACACCTCGCCGAGGCGCTCCATCTCCTGGCGCAGTGCCAGCGCATTGATCAGGTTGCCGTTGTGCGCCACCGCGAACTGCCCGGACTTGTGCTCATCGAGGATGGGTTGCACGTTGCACATCACGTTGCCGCCGGTGGTGGAGTACCGCACGTGCCCCACGGCCACCTCGCCTTTGAGGCTGCTGATCGAGGCCTCATCGAAGACCTGCGAGGCCAGACCCAGTCCGCAGTGGCAACGCACATCAGTTCCGTCTCCCACGGCAATACCGGCGCTTTCCTGCCCGCGATGCTGCAGGGCGTAGAGGCCGAAGAACGTCAGGCGAGCCACGTCCTCGCCGGGACCCCAGATGCCGAAGACGCCGCACGCATCACGCCACGTGGGCTCCTTTGCCAAGCAGTAGGAGTAGTCGTGGCGCGGGAAATGCGCACGGCAGTCGGCGCAATCCATCTTACATCATCTCCGGGTGGAGGTTCGTTGTCTGCCGGGACGGCGGCGTGTCAGAGCTTCTCCGCCGCGGCCAGCACCTTGTCGGCCATCTGCCTCTTGAGGGCCTCGAGCCTGCCCGCCAGCTCCTGGTCGGCGACGGCCAGAATCTGGGCCGCAAGCAGCCCTGCGTTGCGGCCGGTATCAATGCCCACGCAGGCCACCGGCACGCCCGGGGGCATTTGGACAATGGCATACAGCGCATCGGTGCCGCCCAGGGGCGAGCTGCCGATGGGAAGACCGATTACCGGAAGCGTCGTGTAGGCCGCCAGGACGCCCGGAAGGTGGGCGGCCCAGCCCGCCGCGGCCACGATTACCCCGACGCCCCGCTCTCTTGCGGTCCGCGCCAGCTCCGCCGCCCGCTCCGGCGTGCGATGGGCCGAGGCCACGGTGAGCTCATAGGCGAGGCCCAGCTCCTCCAGTGCCTCGGCGCACGGCCTCACCTGCTCCATGTCTGAAGCACTGCCCATCACGATCAGGACTCGGGGGGATGTAGACATCGTCCGGATGTCCTCCTGCCGGGAAATGGCGCGGTCGTGCCTGTCTGAAGGCGGCCGCAGGCCCCACTGATGCCGCGGTAAAGCCCTGGCCGCTCCGTGCGCCGACCGTCATATCCCGCATCATCTGAGTGCAAGGCCCGACCCACGCCGGCCCGCCGCACGTGGAGCACTACTGCAGCGCCCGCCAGCCGATATCGCGGCGATAGTACATGCCATCGAAGTGAATCTTGTCGATCGCCGCATAGCACCGGTCCAGGGCCTCCCGGAGGTCGGCGCCCAGGGCCGTCACACCCAGCACGCGGCCGCCGGCGGTGACGATCTGCCCGTCCTTCAGTGCCGTGCCGGCATGGAAGACCATGGCGTTACCGTCTTCCTCGGCCCTGTCGATGCCGCTGATGGGCCTGCCCTTTTCGTACTTGCCGGGGTAGCCGCCCGAGGCCACCACCACGCAGACGCAGGCCTCGTCGCTCCACTCCACCGTGACCTCGTCCAGTCGTCCCTGTGCCGTGGCCAGCAGCACCTCGGCCAAATCCGACTTCAGTCTGGGGAGAATCACCTGAGTCTCCGGGTCACCGAAGCGCGCATTGTACTCCAGTATCTCCGGGCCGTCCGGGGTGAGGATGAATCCGCCGTACAGCGCCCCGCTGTACGGAGACCCGTCCGCGGCCATGGCCTCCACCGTGGGCTGCAGGAAGCGGTCCACACAGGCGGCGAAGACCTCGTCGGTCACGGCGGGTACGGGGGAATAGCAGCCCATGCCGCCGGTGTTGTCGCCCGTGTCTCCCTCGCCGATCCGTTTGTGATCCTGGGAGGGGACCATCGGGACCAGGGTCTTGCCGTCCGTAAAGCCGATGATGGAGCATTCCTGGCCCACCATGCATTCCTCGACAACCACCCGATCCCCGGACTTGCCGAACTCCCGCTGCACCATGCACAGGTCCACGAAGTCCTGGGCCTCCTGCACGCTGCCGGCGACCTTCACCCCCTTGCCAAAGGCGTCCCCATCGGCCTTGACCACCACGGGGGCGCCCACCCGGGCGATGTGGTCCCTGGCCTGTCCGGGATCGGAGAACACGGCAAAGCTCTTGCGCGAGATCCCGTAGCGCTGGAGGATCTCATTGGTGAAGGCCTTGCTACCCTCGAGGCGCGCTCCGGCGGCGGTGGGGCCGAAGACCGCATAGCCCCGCCTGCGCAGCTCATCCACCAGCCCCAGGATCAGCGGGCGCTCCGGGCCGACGACGACCAGATCGGGCCTGTGCTCCTCGGTGAGGGCCACCATGGCGGGAACGTCTTCCACATCGATCGGCACACAACGGGCGTGGGCCGCGATGCCGGCATTGCCGGGGGCACAGAGGATCTGCGAGACGCTCGGGCTCTGGGCCAGCTTCCAGGCGATGGTGTGCTCCCGTCCGCCGGAGCCGATGATGAGGATCTTCATTAGGGTCCCTGTCCCTCGCGGCCGTAGGCCACGTCGGTGAAGATGCGATGCCGGGGGTGGAACATGGCGTTGACCGTGCCGATGGGGCCGTTGCGGTGCTTGGCCAGGATGATCTCGGCCTCTCCGGGCTCATCCATCGAGCGGGTGTCCACCTGTACTCCCTGTTGGGCCGCCTTCTCGAACTCTTCCTTGCGCTTGTAGTAGTTGGGCCTGTACAGGAAGCAGACCAGGTCGGCCTCGGCCTCGATGGCACCGCTTTCCGCCAGGTCAGACAGGATCGGCCTCTTGTCCTCGCGCCGCTCCACCGTCCGGCTGAGCTGCGAGAGCGCCACGACGGGCACCTCCAGCTCGCGGGCGACGCCCTTGAGGGCACGGGCCACCGACGAGACCTCCTCGTAGCGGTTCTCGTTGCCGCGTGAGCCACCACCGGTGACGAGCTGGAGATAGTCCACGATGAGCAGGCCGATGCCGTGCTGAGCCTTGAGACGTCGTGCCTTGGAGCGCAACTCCAGGGCGGGGATCCCGGGGGTGTCGTCGATGTAGATGGGGGCGCTGGGCAGCTTCGCCAGGGCGAAGCCGATTCTGTTCCAGTCGTCCTGGCTGGCATGGCCGCGCCGCAGGGCGTGTGAGTTGACCCTGGCCTGGGCGCACAGGAGCATCTCGGCAAGCTGAGACTTGGACATCTCGAGGCTGAAGATGCCCACCCCGATCTCATGTTGCACCGCGGCATGAAGCGCGAAGTTGGCCACCGCCAGGGAGGTCTTGCCCATCGAGGGGCGGCCGGCGACGATGACAAGGTCGCCCCTCTGTAGCCCCGAGGTCATCTCATCCATCTCGTGGAGCCCGGTGGGGACGCCGGTGAAGAACCCCGGCTCATTGAACTTGCGGTCGAGGCTTTCGAAGGTCTCGAAGACCGCCGGACCGATGTGGGTGAAGTCGTTGCTGACGCGGCGCTGGGCGATTTCGAAGATGGACTTCTCGGCCTGGTCCAGCGCGGCGCCCACGTCCTCGGGGTTGTCGTAGGCAAGCCCCTGAATCTCGGCACCGGTGGAGATCATCTGCCGAAGAATGGACTTCTCGGCCACGATCTGAGAGTACCGCTGCACATGGGCGGCCGTGGGGACCTCGAGGATCAGGGCGGTGAGGTACTCCCCGCCCCCCACGGCTTCCAGGCGGCCCTGGCGCCGAAGCTCCGCGGATACCGTGACGATGTCCACCGGCTCATTGCGGCTATGGACATCTACCATGGCCTTGAAGATCAGCCGGTGGGCCTCGCGGTAGAAGTCCTCTTCCTTGACGATGCTCATGGCCCGGGCCGTCGCACCGGCCTCCACCAGCATCGACCCCAGCGTTGCCTGCTCAGCATCGAGATCCTGAGGAGGCATGCGGTCGGCCAATTCGTTGAGTCCCCTGGTAGCGCGATTGCTCGCCAACGGTCATCGTCCTCGCACCCGAGGGAAGCTGAGTCCCTCAGGACCGCTCCCGCGTCCGGCATCTTCCGCAACGTCTCCGCAGGCCCCTGCGGCGGGAGGCCGCCGGGGTCGCGGGTACGTTCCACGGTCTATCGACTCACCTTATGCATGAACGCATTGAGGCTACATCCCGCCACAGTCAGGCATCTATCGGTCGCTATAATGCCGTTCTCCCCCCTCCTCCCGTCTCGCCGGTCGTATCGGCGAGTACAAGCGGCTCGAAGAGGCGCCGAGAGGCGGGGCTGGGGAGATGAGGCGACGTGCGTCGGTCGCCCGCCCGGAACCCGCATGATTTGAGTATCGAGCCTGTCGGTGACGTCTCGGCCCTCCGGCCCTGCGGGCCGCTTCACTGAAGGGTCCGCTGTTGCGGCTCGGACCCGACACAGGTCAAAGGCCGGCGGGTGGCATCTGCGCCACCCGACGACGCGACCGACAAGCTCTGTCCTTCGCTGTCCGGGCTACTCTTCCTCAGCGGCCTCGGTCTGCTCCTGGGCCACAGGGGGCTCCTGATCCGCAGGCGCCTCTTCCGCGGGCTGCTCCACCGAGCCCTCGGCGGCCCTGGCCATCTCTGCCTCCATCTCGGCAATGGCGGCCTCCACCTCGGCCTCCTGCTCCGGCTGTAGACGACGGCCGGGCTTGACCTTCGGGGCCATCAGAGCGGCCTCGGCCTCCTCGGCCTCGGTGTCGCGGACGACGCTGATCGGCAACTGGCCCGCCACTTCCTTGTAGAGCTTGACGCTGATGAGGTAGTCACCCAGCTCGCGGATGGGCTCGGCGATGTCGATGTCGCGGCGGTCGATCTGGAGCTTGTGCTGCTCCAGGGCGGCGGTGGCAATCATCTGCGGGGTCACCTGTCCGTGCAGGCGGTCGCCCTCTCCCGCCCGGGCCTTGACCGTCACCTGCTTGGCCGCCAGCTCATCCGCGTCGCGCAGGGCCCTGGTGCGTTTGTCGTCCTCACGCTGGGAGATCGCCTTGCGGCGCAGCTCCAGGTCCTTGAGGGCGCCCTTGGTCGCGTGAACCGCGAGCTTCTTGGGGATCAGATAGTTGCGGGCAAAACCGTCGGCCACGGTGAGAACGTCGCCTTCGTGCCCAATGCGATCCAGATCTTCCAGTAGAATGACTTGCATTTGGTCTCCTCCTGCTACCGGTCGTGGCCGGCGCCGCCGCGGCCGAAGCGGGCTGCTCCCGTACTTCGTGATCCACGGTCTGCCTACAAGCGTGCTGTACTTCCTCCCGAGTGTCGGCGGGAGAGATAGTCGTCTCGATGCAACAGAGTCATCGGGCAGGATACCCGATCCGCAACGGCGGACGGCAACGGCGTGCGGGCGGGACGCCCACGGCCCGGGGGACGGGGACGACAACGGGCAAACGGCAGACGACAACGGCAAACGACGCTATCGCCCCTCTGCCGGACCCTCTGCCGGCGCCTTGCCGAACACGAAGTGCCGTCTGATCCCGAAGAAGGGCTCTTCGTGGTCGAAGAGACGGTTGGCGCCGAAGACGAGGTCCCAGTCGCGGCCGAAACTCAGGACCCCGCGGCCGTCCAGCCTCAGATCGCTGGGGTCCCACAAGTCCAACTCGAACTTCAGATGCGAGCCCACCGAATGGTCCAGTCCCGCCGCCAGCTCGTTGCCCAGCAGCCCGAGCCGAAGCATATTGCGGTCGCTCAGAAGCAGGGCCCGCTGCAGGATCAGCGACTCGGAATCCCCGACATTCCTCGCTCCCACCCGCCAGTATTCGCGATTCTCAGAGCCGAAGTACAGGTCCGCCACCACATCGGCGCGCAGGCCCGGCTTGTCTCCCCACTCGAGATTGGCGTACGCCCGGGTCAAGGAGGGGCTCAGGTTCCGGGTGACGCTCTGAACCCCGTCCATCGTCCGGTTCACTCGAGTCAGGGCCTCGTCGGCCTTCTTGGCCACCTCAACGCCGCTCTCCGTGAGCTCCCGGACATTGGCCACGCTCCGGGTCAGGTCTTCAGTGACCCCGGGGTCCGTGATGATGCCCTTGGTGTGGCCCGTGATGGCGGCCAGATCGTCCATGGCCTGGTGGAGCTTGTCCGTCGTGGCCTGCAGATCGGACCACATCTCCTGGTTGTTGAGGTTGGCGGAGGTCTTGGCCAGCACATCACGACTGTCTCGGGCCAGCAGCGTTCCCTGCTCCGTGAGGGCCACCAAGTGCTCGCTGGCCTTCTCGATGTTGGCCAGGCTGGCCTTGATCTGGTCGCTGACCCCGCTCTCACCCAGGGTGTCGCGCATGGTCCGGGTCAGGCCCTCGACGTTCTCGGCCGACTTGCGGATCGACTGCCCGGCGGCGGTGAGGTCCGTGGGCAGCGGGGACATGGCGACCAGATCGTGAATGCGTTGGGTGGTGCGCCGAATGTCGTCCGAGCTGCCCTCGGCCAGCTTGGCCAAACTCGCCGTGGTCCGGCGGATGTCGCCCGCCGAGGCCTCCATGGCCTCCCGCGCCGTGCCGCTCATCGTCGTGATGTCGCCGTGGAGGGTCTCGCTCATCTTGGCCAGATTGCCGCTGGCGACCTCCAGGTCGGTCGCGGCCCTCTGCACCAATTCGTTGACCCGCCCGGTGGCCTGGCCAATGTCCCTGCCCGTCGTGTCCATCAGCGCCGCCATGGTGGCCGTCGCCTGCTCCACCTGCTCGGCGGCCCGCTGGATGTTGCCCGACGAGCTCTGCACCAGCGCCCTGGCCTCCGCCGAAATGACCGCCAGGTCGTTGCCGGCCATCTCGGCAGTCCTGGCCACGATTTCAGTGGTCGCTTCAACGTCCTCGGCGCTCTTGGTCGCCATGAGCTCGATGCGCTCGGCGGCGCGCTGCAGGTTGCCGGATGTCTGCTCCAGGGTCGCTTTGGCAATGGCGGTCGAGCTCTCGATATCGGGAGCGCTGCTTTGAACCATGGCTCGGATCCGCCGGGCCGAGACGTTCAGCTCGCCGGCGGCCTGTGCCACCTCGCGGGCGATGCGACCCACATACGCCTCGTTTTGCACCGAAACCCGCGCCAGGACCTGCGAGAACTCCACGGCTCCGGCCGTGGCCTGCTCCACATTCGTCAGTATTCGCGGAAGCTGGTCGCGCATCTGCGGACCGGCGTAGATGTCCTGGAGGTCGCCAATCGCCTCCTGCACCTGCTCCATAACCGCGCGACCGTCCCCGGCCAACTCGGTGAGCCCGACCATCCTCGTTCCGGCCACATGGGCGCCGCTGGAGAGGGGCGTGCTCGTGGGTGCCGGCTCCCCCCTGGCCGCCGCCTCCGCCGCCAGCTCCTCCTGTGTCTTGCGCCGCACCGATATCTGCCGGTTCCCCAGCATCCCGGCCTGGGTGATGACGAACTCATCCGTGCTCAGAAGCTGCGTGTCCTTCGGAATCGTGATATACACCACGACCGGCAGGTCTGGAAACTTCTGGAGATCCTCAGGCGTGGCCAGTTCCATCTTCGCGACACGCCCAATCTCCTTGCCCGACAACAACACGCTGGAGCCGTTGGTCAACCCCTCCACGTCGCCGAAATGGATGACGACGTGGTCCGACCGGAACCAGGCCAGTCCCCCGGTGAGATAGATCAGGGTCCCCACACCGAGGAGCACGAACACAATGAACAGGAGCCCTACTTTGGCTTCTGACGGCACTTCGCAGTCCCCCCGGTTCAGCAACGACAGGCAGGCTGATTTCCCCGTAGCGGGAAGCTTGACCCGCCGGAGGGCCGGCTCGCGGGCCACCCCTGCGCGGGAATGCGCCCCCGAGGGCTCCGGCGACCGCCAGTCTAGAACTCAGATTATGCAGGTTTCGGGCAGGCGCCGACTCACGTCGCCTCACCC
>CAYRFY010000010.1:0-12561 GCA_964423635.1 uncultured Armatimonadia bacterium
TACACCCACTCTCCAATAGAGGTCAAATGCACCTACCGGAAGCCCGACCTACGCGTTCACGAACGGCGTGATCGCGACCCCAGAACTTGCTTCATCTATACAGAAGTCGGTGCACATAGGCATCTAGTCCGGAGCCCTCAGAGGCGGGGGGGATGTGGATGTTGCCCCCTCGCCTCTTGCCGACGTTGCGTTTCCCCGTCGAGTCTCACGTCGCCTTGGCCGGGCACGGTCGCTGCCGCCGTTTGCTCCGCCCTGCCGGGCGCGCTGCCCCTGCTCTCTGCATGACACTCCTTGTGCCGGGTGTTACCGGGGTCCGACGTCCGGCTCTGTCCTGCCTTTCTTGACTCGGTTTCTGTGGCGAAAGTATACTGGTTGTACTCTCGGGAGTGGTGGCTTCACTCGCAGCCCGGCTGTTGCAGACGTCTTCTGGAGCCCAGTCACCCACGGGCCCCACATCTTTGGGAGGCTTGCCAGATGAACTTCGGCCTCGCCCTGCTGCCGGCGATTCTTGGCGCCATGCTCCCTCCGGGCGTTCTGGCCCAGACAGAGCCGCCCGCCACCGCCGAGATCTACGCCACCATTGACGGCTTCAACGTCACCTCCCCCTACCTGCAGCGCTTCATGGAAGACCATTACGCACGCCGGCTCATGGAGAGCCTGGTGCGGGCCCGAGTGATCGAGCATGAGGCCATTGCCCAGGGCATTTCACTGTCGCATGATGAGATCACCGGCGAGCTGGACAGGCAGGAGGGCAGATTCTCCTCCCTCGATGAGTACGCCTGGCACATCGAGCAGCTCGGCTACACGATGAAGGGCTACAGGGAGCATGTGCGCACCGAGATGCTGCTGGACGCGCTACTGGACAAGGCCGCCGGGATCGATGACGAGAAGGTCCGGGCCTACTACGAGCAGCACCTCTCGGAATTCTCCACCGAGACGCAACTGCACATCCTGCACATCGCCACTAGGGACCAGCCCGAGGCGCTGGCCGTCTTCCGAGCATTGGTGGACGGCACTCCGTTCGAGGTAGTCGCCCGCCGGTTCAGCCTGCCGGGGCGTCCGGGCGCGGACGGCGATCTGGGCTGGGTAACCCGAGACACCATTCCGGTCCCTGGTCTGTGGGACGTAGCTCGCGCGCTGGAAGAGGGTGACACCGCCGAGCCTTTCGAGATGGACGGGGTCTACCACATCGTCCGTCTGGCCGGAGTTCGTCCGGGCGGAGCCCTCAGCTTCGAGCAGGTTCAGGCCGACATAAGGTACAGGCTGCACAGCGAGGCGGGGCTGTCGAGGGAGGATTTCGTCACCCGTCTTCTGGCCGCCGCGGATATCCGAATCTACTGGGCCCCCGTCTCGTACATGCAGCAGGACTACGCCATGCTCCGGCACATCCGGGTGGCGGTGGATGGCCGTCCTCTGCGCCTGGACCCGGCGCCCTTCATCAGCGACCGCGGCATCATGATGGTGCCGGCCAAGCAGGTGCTACAGTCCATCGGGGCTATCGTCACCTGGGAGCCGGCGGCCAAGACTCTGAGCATCCAACGTGGGGCCACCATCGCCACCGTCGCAATGGGCGAGACGGCGGCGATGGTCGACGGCCAGGCCGTGAGCCTGGAGGCCGCCCCGGCCGTCAGGGACGAGGTGCTGTTCGTCCCGCTCCGGGGCATAGCCAACCTGTTTGGCTTCTCGATCAAGTGGAACGCCGTGACCAAGCTGGCAGCGGTGGATACGCGGGGCAACGGCACCGATCGTTGATGCCGTCCGGCGACGTACCGGCCGGCGCCGAAGAGGCCGGAGCGGAGGTTCGCCTCCGGTCGGTGCCCAGTCCGGCCGAGGAGCGCCGGGACCGATGGATCCGCTTTGCCGGCGAACGAGCAGGTCTCAAACACTCGTCATCTGAATCCAGGCCCGAACGTTCGGGCGTTTGGTCGGGCTCAACATACGGCAATACCGCTATCAGCGAAGACGGAGGGCAGGAGGTCAAGGATGAAGCACAACACCGCAGCTCGACCGCATTCCCACTTGGGCACGACAGCCGTTGTATTGGTCATGGCGCTGACGCTGGGTACCGTGGCGGCGATGGCCGCCGACATCATCACCCCGGAGGAGATCTCGCCGACTCAGGTGCGCGAGGCGTTGGGTCCGCTGACACACGTGATCGCGGCGCCGGCGGGCATGAAGGGCATCGGTGACGGACAACTGGCATGGGTCATGGGCGACCCGGAGAGCTGGACCTCGTCCTCGATAGACGCCCTGCTGGCCTGGGTGTCACGAGGCAATGTGTGCTGGTTCGACGTTCGGCTTTCGCAGGCGCTGGGGATCGCGTCTTCCGACGGCGCAGCAATGGACACCGCGATAGTGGCCGAGGGCGCCGAAGACCACGCGCTCACCGCGGGGGTCAGGAGCATCGTGGCGCCGGACGCCTTCGCGTACATGCGGCAGTTGCCCGCCGGAGCCAGGCCGGTAATGGTCGCCTGCAACAGCCCGGAGCGCGCCGTCATGGCCGTCTGGGAGGTGGGCAACGGTCTGGTCATCTTCCGGCCACCGGCCAAGTACGAAGTCGTCAAGTGGCCGCTGATTGGCAAGCGCGGCTGGATCGAGCCCCACCTGGGTGACGGCGCCAGGCTACTTCACAATCTAGAGCTGTTCACGCTGGAGAAGCTCGACAAGGCCGTCGCGGTACCCCCCGCGGAATAGCCCGGCGCGGCAGGAGAGGTACCACAGGGCGCGAGCGGAACTTTGCACGCCGCGCCCTGTTTCTATTAGCTGTGCCCGCCGGATGGCCACGGCGCCGCGATCTTCAGGGGGTGAAGCGCCGCAGCGGGCACAACGAGCGGCGGGGCATCGCTTTCGCCCCACAGACGGCCGGGAGCCGAGGCCCTCCTACCCCGCGGAGTATTCCATTGTCTGCGCCACAGCAACCACGCGCAATCGATCCGCTCCGGGTCCTGCACGAGCGGCCGGACGAGTGTGCCAACGTCACCCTGTCGCCCGCCCAGGTGGCGGGCGGCGCCTTGCTGGTTCTGGCCGTCCTCCTCGGTCTCTTCTTGGCTTTCATCCCCACCCTGATCGCCATCAACGCGTTCTTCATCGCGTTCTACATCCTGCAGTCGGTGTACAAGTTCGTGCTGGTCTCGCGTTCGCTGGGCCGGCAGGCCGAGGTCCCCGTCTCGGCCGAGGAGATCGCGGCTCTGCGCGACGACGAGCTGCCCACATACACGATCCTCATTCCCCTCTACCGCGAGGCCGCGGTGCTCCCCAAGCTGGTGCGCGGCCTCTGTGAGCTGGATTACCCCACAGACAAACTGCAGATCCAACTGCTGTTGGAGGAGAACGACCGCGAGACGATCGAGGCGGCCGAGGGCATGAAGCTGCCGGAACACTTTCTGAAAGTCGTCGTACCCGACAGCTACCCGAAGACCAAGCCCAAGGCCTGCAACTACGGCCTGGAGCTGGCCACCTCCGACCTGCTGGTGATCTACGACGCAGAGGACGTGCCGGAGCGCGACCAACTCAGGAAGGCCGCCTGTGCCTTTCGCAAGGCCCCGGGCAACGTGGCATGCCTGCAGGCCAAGCTGAACTACTTCAACCAGCGCCAGAATCTACTTACCCGCTGGTTCACGGCGGACTACTCGGTGTGGTTCGATCTGCTGCTCCCGGGCCTCACCTCATCGGGGGCACCGGTACCCCTGGGCGGCACCTCGAACCACTTCCGGGTCGATGTGCTCAGAGAGCTGGGGGGCTGGGATCCCTTCAATGTGACCGAGGACTGCGACCTGGGAGTGCGCCTGCACAAGCACGGATTCCGGACCCTGATGATCGACAGCACCACGTGGGAGGAGGCCTGCTCGGAGTTCTGGAGCTGGATCCGCCAGCGGTCGCGCTGGGTCAAGGGGTACATCCAGACGTACCTGGTGCACATGCGGCGCCCTCTACGGCTAATCGGGCAGCTCGGGCTGAGGGGCTGGTTCTCCTTTCAGATGACGGTGGGCGGGTCGATCGTGTGCTTCCTGGTGAACCCGGTTTACTGGTTGCTCACGGTGCTGTGGGTGGCCACCGGGGCGGACCTGATCAAGGCCCTCTTCCCCACCCCGATCTACGTGGCAGGGGTGTTTTGTCTTCTGGTGGGGAACTTCGTCTTCGTCTACCTCAATGTGGTGGGGTGCCTGAACCGGCGGTACTACGACCTGGTGAAGCACGCCGTGATCACGCCTCTTTACTGGCTGATGATGAGCTGGGCGGCCTACAAGGCCGCCGGGCAGTTGATCGTCAATCCCCACTACTGGGAGAAGACGACCCACGGGCTGTTCAAATCCAACTGAACGGAGACAGCGTCAGCAGCGATGGGCGCGCGCATGAATGGCGGAAAACCGGTGCCGCGTGTGGAGGCCTGGGTGGTCTTCCTGGCCGCGGCGGGGCTGTGCCTGGTTTCGGGGCTTGCCGCCCTGCGGGCCGGGCGCGCCGACTGGGATGCGCTGCTGGCTTTGTCCCACGCCTTCGACGTGGTCTTCAAGGAGCCTCGGTTCAATCTGGGCCTGATGGGCTTCAGCTCCCCACCGCTGCCGACGCTGCTGTATCTGCCGTTTTGCGGTTTCGCGCCCTCGGTGGCGATGAGCGGTCTGGCCTGCCCGATCCTGGGCGCGATCGTGCTGGGGACGACGGCCGTGATGCTCAACGGCATCGGCGCCGCCTGCGGCCTGCCGTGGCCCCTGCGCTGGCCTCTGGTGGCCTGTCTCTGTCTGCATCCGCTGGTATTGAGCCTGGCGGCGCTGGGAAGCCCCGGCTGCATCCTGGTCTGCGCTCTGCTGGGCGTGGCGTGGTCGGTGATGCGGTGGTCGGCCACGGACAATCTGCGCTATCTGCTGCTCAGCGCGCTGTTTCTGACGGCTGCTCTTCTCAGCGGCTACGAGGCGGTGTGGTTGCTTCTGGCGGCCACGGCATACGTGGCGTGGCGCAGCTACCGCCGGGGCGAGGGCTGGTCGCGGGTGGAGGGGACCCTGATCGCCTTCTTGCTCCCGGTGCTATACAGCGCGGGGGTCTGGATCGGGGCCAACTGGGCGATCATGGGCGACCCGTGGCACTTCTGGCGCACCACGACTCTCGGTGGCGGGGGAGCGCCCATGCCCCTCGACGCCTGGGCCGTCTCGCTGGTGTGGGGAATGCTGCTCTCTTTCCCACCCATCGTGGGCCTGGTGTTCCACGAGATCCGCAGTCGGCCGGAGGCCATGCGGGACGCGAGGTCCGAGGGGCGGCCGGTGGCGTGGCTGGTGATTGGAGTGTATCTGGGGGCGCTGGTCTCACCGGGGCTGCACAGCGCCGCGGGCCTCAGCACCTGGTCGGCGATGCTGCTACCCGCTCTGGCGGCCGCCGTAATGGGCGCGGTGCTGCTCGGCAGCATCGTGGGCCAGTATCTTCGCGGGCCCAGGAGTCTGAGCCGTCACGTGCCGGCCGGGGCGATCGGGCTGGCCGTCCTGGGCATCGCCGGCGCGCTGTGGATTCGCGGGGCGGGAGGGGTCACCTTGCCCGCCTCCGTGATGGGGGGGCTACGGGGCGACGTGGCCTTCGCCGCGGACGTGTCTGCCGAGCGCGCCACCGCCGCCGTGGTGGGAGCCTCGCTCTCTGCAGGTCAGACCGCCCACGTAGTGGGCTGGCCCAGCTATGCCGTCTCCCTGCTGGCGGGCACGCCTTCAGAGATCCTGCAGTACCCGTCGGCACGCGTGGAGCAGTTGCCGCTCCGTGCGGGAGACATCCTGGCCCTCCACGGCGCTCCCGCCCCGGAGGCCCTCAATCGCACCCTGGCCCCAAGGCGCCTGCGGGCCGTGCCCCTGAGCCTGCATGGCCCCTGGATGGCCTGCCGCCTCAGCTCAGCGCCACCACCTCCCCGCTCGCCGCGCTGAGCTCAATTGCGTCGATGATCTCCAGGACCGCCAGGCCGTCTTCCAGGGTGGGGGCCGGCGACACCTCCCCGACGATGGCTCTGGAGAACCGACTCAGCTCTCCCCAGTACCCGCGAGTGTAGTGCCCCCCGGAGGTCCAGCCCGCCATATTCCCCGATACATAGTAGCTATTGCTCCACCCGAAAAGCTCCAGTCCTTGCCCGTCGGCGAACTGCCCCCGTGGGGACATCACCCGGGTTTCACGAGACCCGTCCAGCAAGACCTGACAGCTCTCCCCGGTGATGTAGACCTGCTCGAAGCAGTCGTTCCACGTGCCTCCGGAGTTCATGTTCAGGTGCGCGACGGCTCCGCCTGCGAACCGGAAAGAGGCGGCTACCGCCTTGGCGGTGGGCAGATGGTCCGCGATCAGGGCATGAACCCTGAGTATCTCGCCGGCGAGGAACCGTGCCAGATCGATCATGTGGCTGCCGTTGAAATACAGCATGCGGCGCACATCGTCATACGGTCCGGCCCCGTGCATCAGGGTAATCGAGGACAGGGCGCCGAAATCCTCGGTCTGCATGAACTGGCGGGCAACGACATTCGAGGGCGCGTAGCGCTTCATGAAGCCGACCATGCCGAAGGTCGCGGTGGCGGCGGCCGCCCGCACCAGTTCCCGGCAGGCCTCTACATTGGGGGCCGGCGGCTTCTCGACGAACAGTGGGATGCCGCGGCCGAGCACCTCGAGGCCCACCTGGTGGTGCATCTCGGCGGACCCGCAGACACAGACCCCGTCGGGTCCGACCGTGTCCAGCATCTTCCCCACATCGGTGTAGGCTTCCGTCGCGCCGAACACACGCGCCGCGTGTCGGGCGCGGTCGCAGTCCAGGTCGCAGACGGCGACGAGGTCGAACTGCGGGATGTGGGCGATGTTGGGATACAAGGAGGCGGTGGAATGACTGCCGGCGCCGACGAAGGCGATGCGGGCGGCTGACCTGTCCTGCATGGGATGCCTCCCGGGCTTCAGTTACGGTGTGTGTCACCCTTGGGGATGAACCAGGCCGCGGCGGCGGCCGCCACCGGGATCCACACCACCCATCCCAATGCATAGGCCACCCCATGCTTGTCGGCCATGGCGCCCACCAAAGGGCCGATGAGACCCGCTACGCCCCACGCGCCTCCCATGCCCAGGGAGGCGGCGAGACTGGCGCCCTGCGGCAACACCTCCTGAGTGTGGGTGATATTGACGGGCTCGGCCGCCCGCATCACCAGGCCGGCCACGAACAGGAGGACGAAGAAGGGCGCCAGAGACGGCAGGCTCGCGGAGTGGAGGGCGTAGTAGAGGATCGGCGGGCTGAGCAGCAGCGTGACGATGGTAATCTCTCTGCGTCCGATCCTGTCGGAGATATGCCCGCCGATCATCCCGCCCAGGGCGCCGCCGGCGATGAAGAAGAACCCGGCCTGCCCGCCCTGGATCAGGTTGCGCCCCTGATCGCTGAGCATCAGGGGGATGAACAGCGAGAATCCCGAAACCGCCGCCGAGCGCAATACCATCACCGCAAACAGAGCGGCGACTTCTCGCCAGTGCGGGAGGATGTGCCGCCGGAAGCTGAAGGTCGCGTCGCTTCGTGGGGCCCGGCCCTCGACGTTGACCAGGAGCAGCAGGCAGGCGCCGACCACACCGGCGGGCGCCGCATACGCAAGTCCGCGCATGTCGCCGGTGAGATCGTGCAGGTACGGGGCGCAGAGGAACCCCGCGGCGTAGCCCACCGCCCCTCCGGCGCTGAAGATGCCCATCCCCAGGGCGCGGTGACTCCCGGAGACGCGCACGGTGAGCGCACCGGCACGTGGGTGATATAGGGCCACCCCCATTCCTCCCAGCAACAGGAAGGCCACGAAGGCCGGGAGCGACTGGACGTAGCCGATGTAGCTGAAAAAGAAGGTCGAGATGAGGGTGGCGACGACGATCAGGCGTTTCGGCTGCCATCTATCGGTGATGTAGCCGAACACCGGTTGCCCGAAATTGGTGGAGAGCCCCCACAGGAACGTGATGAGGCCGAAACCTGAGTGAGAGAGGGCGAAACGCGCCTCGATGTGGGGGCCGAGAGGAACGATGAAGTTCACGTAGGCGTCGTTGAGGGCATGCCCCAGGGAGAGCCCCAGCAACTGCACGGTGCGTGCGGCACGCTTGGGTGCAGTGTCCGGCGGGACTCCCGGGGCAGTGGAAAGCTCGTCGGTATTCATGGGCGACAGGCTTCGCTCCGAACCTGGCTTGTACCTCCTCGGGCCGGGCGCCTGACGCCGAGACCCCTTCCCATCGCCGCCGCACAAGCACGAGGTTGTTGACACTCGCGAAGACAGGGTGCATACTATTGGCCTCATGGAGGCGCCAATGGCGGCATGGTGCGCCAGACACGATCTGGTCGCCGTCCCGTCGTTCGTCGGCACGAACGCTGCGGCGCCGCAGACGCCGGGAAGGTGCGTCACCACAGACGAGTGACCGGGCTTCTCCGGACGTCGGCGCCCCCGGGGGTTCTGCCCCCGTCCTGTCCCGCGCCCATGCCCACGGAAGACTTCTCCGCCGGCTTCACCGACGCGGCCCACTTGCTGAAGCTCACCGATGATGACGGTGATTTATCAAGTCCCATCCTTCCACCTGGCGTCGTGCGCGCCCGAGTTCATCCCGGCGCAGCACGCCTGCGTCCGGAGGTCTGTGGACCGAACCCGGGCACCCCGGCGACCGATCGGAGGCCCTCGATGGGCGGAGGCCGTCCCTCGCACGCCTCGCCAGATAGCTGAGCCCGTAAGGGGTCTGAGCAGTGAATGTCTTCGGCTTTTGCTCGGCACTTTGTGACGTCGTCAGCGCTCCCGCCCTGGTCTGCGACGGCGAGGGCTACGTGATCCGGATCAACCAGCACGCACGTCTCCTGCTGCGCAGCTATCCTGAGGCCGTGGAGGGCGCGAGCTGGGCGGCGCTCCTGTTCTCCCTGCGGCCCCGGCACCCCCTGCAGGCCGTCCCCGGAGCCACCGGCCTCTCATCCTGTGTTCCGGTTCAGACGGTGGGGCTGGTGCGGTCGCCGACCGGAGCCACCAGTCCCTGTCGGATCACAGTCATCCCGGTGCCCGGTGCCTCTACGCGAACGACGATCGTGCTGCTTTCCGAACCGGCATGCGACGAGGCCGCCACCGATCCGCTGCTGTCCGCGTTGGCCGAGCTCGACCGCCTCGCATGGCTCAGCAGCGCGGCACGCGGACACTCCGGAAAGCTCTCGGCCCCATGCAGCCCGTGTGCGCCGGGGGCGGCCGAGACGGGCCGGGCCGTACCCTGTGCCACAACGCCTCCGCAGCCGCCGGATCACGAGCCGGGGAACACCGACCCAGAGCCATCCGACCTGTCCTACACCCCGCCAAACCGCATGGTCTTTCGCCGCACCGTCGAGCCCGGGTTCCCCATCGTGATGCTCAACGGCGACTGCGAGGCGGTGACCGGCTACTTGGCCCGCGACCTGCTGCCCGGCGGAGGCCGGTCGTATGCCCGCCTCATCGCCGCGGAGAGTCGGCCGGTACTGGCAGAGGACCTGCGTGCAGCACTGGAGGGCCGTCCGCTGTCGACCACCTACCAGATTCTGACGCCGGACGGAATGGCCAAATGGGTGCATGAGCAGGGCTGGATAGCGCGCGACCCGGAGGGGAAACCGGCGGCTATCGAGGGCATCATCACCGACATGTCGATCCCGGCGGAGGCCGAAGAGCGCATCCGGAGCAGCCGTGACCTGTACCAGAGCCTGTTTCGCGCGGTGCCTGCCGGTGTCATCGTGGAGGGCGGGGACGGGTGCATCCTCGATGCCAACGACAGGGCCTGTGAGATCCTGCAGGTGCCGCGCCGGGCGATGCTCGGCCGGGACCCGCACTCATCATTGTGGGAATGCGTGGACGAGCAAGAGAGGCCGGTGGCCCGCGAGGACCTGCCCTCCATGCGGGCGCGGCTCCGGGGCGAGAGTGTTCGGGGCGTGGTCCTGGGGTTGCGTCACCAGACCTGTCGAGACCGGCGCTGGCTCCTGCTCAATGCCGAGCCACTGCCCCCCGCGAGCCCCGGCGGCCGGCCACAGGCCATCGTCGCCTTCACCGACATCACCGCGCAGCGCGAGGCGCTCCGTGCGCTGGAGCGATCGCAGAGCTTCGCCCAGCGGATCATCGACACGTCGCCCAACCTCATCTATATCCATGATCTCCAGGAGCAGCGCAGCGTCTACGCCAACAGCGAGACCCTGCGTGTGCTGGGGTGCGATCCGGGCGAGCCCTGCGAGTCGGGCCACTACCAGCCGGAGGCCATCGTGGATGTCCGGGATCGAGCCGAAATCCAGCGCCAAAGACAGCGACTGCTCACCGGCTGCAGCGATGCCTATGTGGAGTTCGAGTACCGTCTCCGCCGCGCCGACGAGCGCTGTCGGGTCTACCAGGCCCGCGAGACGGTGTTCAGCAGGACCCCCGACGGCCAAGCGAGGCAATTGGTGGGGACGGCGCAGGATGTGACAGACCGCCGACGGGCGGAGGAGGCGGTGCGGCGAGCCAATGATACCGCGTGGGCCCTGCTCAATGCCCACACGGACATGACTCTGCTGGTGGACGCGCAGGGACAGATTCTGGCGGCCAACGACGCGGTTGCCCGCTCGCTGGGCCGGCCGAACGGGGCGGAGCTGGCCGGCGAGAACCTCGCCGACTGCCCGGGGGAGCTTCCCGCAGTGCAAGCCCCCCTGCTGAGGGAAGCCGTGGCCACCGGCGAGCCGGTGATGCACGATGGCGAGCAGGGGAGCCGCTTTCTGGCTCACCGTCTGTGCCCGGTGGCGGACGACACCGGACGCGTGAGCCAGGTGGCGATCTTCGTACAGGACGTCACAGACCGCAAGCGCGCCGAGGATGCGGCGCGGCTGGCCGCCGTGGGACAACTGGCCGCCGGCGTCGTCCACGACCTCAACAACCTGATGGTGGCAATGATCCTCGCCGCGGAGGTTGCCGCAGACCTGCAGACCGCGGAGGACGGCCGGCGCCTGGCGGACATCGTCCTGCGCTCGGCATCACGGGGAGTGGAGATCGGACGCAGTCTCGTCGCCTTCGCCACGCCCCACGAGCCCACCAAGGCCCCGCTGAGCCTCCTGGCCCCGCTCAGGGACGCCCTGGCCACCGCCGCCCGGCACATTCAGAAGGCCGGCGTTCGCGTGGTTCAGGAGTACCAGCAGCGCCCCTTCGTGGTCCTCGCCAACTCCGGCCAACTGGAGGAGGTCTTCCTCAACATCCTCATCAACGCCTGTCACGCCATGCCGGCCGGGGGCACCATAGCCATCGAGGCCGCGGAGCAGAGCCGCGACGGCGTGGACATGGCGATGCTGAGCATCGCCGACACAGGTGTCGGAATCGCGCCTGAGCACCTGCCCCGCGTCTTCGAGCCCTTCTTCACCACCAAGGGCCGGATAGGCGAGTCGGAGATTGCCGGCACCGGCCTGGGTCTGTCCGTGGCCTACCGGATCGTCACGGCTCATGGCGGCCGCATCACGGCAAGGAGCGAGGTGGGCCGCGGGACGACCCTCAACATCGAAGTGCCTCTCTGCACCGACGAGGAGGGGGCGGCACCTATCGCCGATGAGCCGGCGGTGCCGACGCCCACCGCCGCCGGGCGCCGCGCCCACATCCTGTTGGTCGAGGACGAGAGCGATGTGGCGGCGGCACTCAGCAGGGTGCTTGAGCGAGACGGCCACCACGTAGTGGCAACCACCTCGGTAGGCGAAGCGCTGGATGCCCTGCGGGACGCGACCTTCGATCTGGTGGTTGCCGACCTGATGCTCCCCGGCGGGAGCGGGCGCGAGGTGATCGCCCAGGCTAGCGCCCTGCGCCCCGCACCGCCGGTGCTGGTCATCACCGGAGTGGCCGCCGAGGGCCTGGCCCACGAGCTTCGGGCTCTCGGGGCCGCCGGGCATCTACCCAAGCCCTTTGGCAGCGACGCCTTCCGCGCCGCCATCGCCGGGCTACTGGGGCCGACGGAGGGATGAGGCCCGGTGGCAGATGGCGACGCGATCAGAACGCCACCTCATAGCAGAACGCCCGGCCGTCGTGGGCGAAGGACAGCTCGCCCTGCTGCATCTCGAACTGTACTTCACTTCGCCCGCCGTCCTCGCCTACGGCCGTCACCTGTCTTGCCTGACGCCCTTCCAGCCCCATGGCCGTCAGACGAAGCGTCAGCCGGAACTTCTCACCGGCGGGAACCGGCGTGACGGTTAGCCCCCCGTCCGTCCTGTGTGCCCGGAAACTCCCGTCCGTCACCGCGAAACCGAAGTCGATGGGCTTGCCCTCGGGGTTCCACCGCGCGTCGTCCTCGGTCGGTCGCTCCGGCGTCGGCACGAACGCAAGCCCGGTGTTCCCCGCGTCGTCACGGGTCACCGTCAGTGTCCCCAACCAGATGCACTGGCCCAGCTCGGGGTTCTCAGTCCCCCGCAAGGGGAGTCTGCCCCCGCTGTCGTACAGGCCGATGCCCACCTCGTAGGAACCCCGGGCGTCCTCGGGCACCTTCACCGTGCGGCTGTAGCGGACGGTGCCCTGCCACTTGTTCGGGGCAACGGGGGCATTGTGGTCATCCTGGAAGCCGATCTTGTCCGAGCGGGTGGATGTCGGGGTGTAGAAGTGCGTGAACACCCGC
>CAYRFY010000010.1:12571-32078 GCA_964423635.1 uncultured Armatimonadia bacterium
GTGCCGACCGGCCGGCCTGCCACACCACATCCCAGCGGAACGTGCCGTCACCGAGATCCTCGAAGCCCTCGACACCGGGACGGATGGGGTGCCGGATGTCCGTGCCAAAAGTGCGGGCGTTGCAGTACCAGGCTTCGGTGGTCTGAGTGCTCTCGCAGATGACGCCCTGCCGCTGCTCGATCGCCGACTGCAGGCCGTCGCCGGAAACGAAGTATCCGTACTTGGGCAGCGTGTGGCTTTCCACGGCCCAGGGGGCATCGCCGCGATTGACGTACACCCGGGTGCCGTTGCTCCAGGTCACGATCTGCCGAGCCATGTCACCACCGACCAGCTCGACGGCAGTGATATCCTGCAGCGCCAGGTTCCGTGCCACGGGCTGGGCCAGCCAGTACTTGCGCACCGCCGGGGCGCCCCAGGAGCCGGCGTCCACCATGAGCGCGTGGCCCGTGAGCACCTCGGCGGAGATATAGTCATCCGAGTTGATGCCGTGCTCGCGACGCCCCATGCCCCCCTCGTAGCGCCCTGAGTAGCCCACGCCATGCTGGATGAAGCGGGAATGGTTGACCGCGTCGAACCACGGCACACGCTCCCACCGTTCACAGGGAATGTGGATCGTGAACCGCTCGGGCTCTGATGACAGGCTCAGATGCTGGCAGTCGGCGCCGTCGAGCCAGCCGATGAGCTGGTCGTGCCCGGCCTCGGAGGTGGTGGGCGCGTTGTCGCCGAGGAAGTCGCGGATCCAGGAGAAGGCCTCGCCGAAGTGCCGGCGTGTTTCGGTGCCCGGGTAGAAGCTGCCGGCTTTGTCGGTATAGTCCCAGCAGCCGGTGGAGGTGAACACGTCGATGAAGTAGTGGGTGGGGGCGACGCCCTCCTTGATGAGCTTGAGGTTACGCTGCAGGTAGGGCATGAAGCGGTCGGGCCGCCAGCGGTACGATTGGGCCTCGCGCCCCTCGTTAAGCCAGGCTTTGATCGGTCGCCCATCGGCGGTGAAGCAGATGTCGTCGTAGGTATAGCCCTCGGCGTCGGGGTAGAAGTCGATGTAGTTGTCATGCAATCCCCAGGGAATGTCGGCCGGCGCGCAGACCTCGCCTATTCCGCGCATGTCCTCGACCGTCCCCATGCTCGGGTTGGGCGGCCAGATGTCGGGAAGGCGATAGTCATAGCCCCAGCGCTGCCAGGCGTGGACGGTGAGAAAACAGTCCGTGAGCCCGTAACGGATCATCTGCTTCATGTGGTCGGCGATGTCGGCGTACCGGCCGCCCCAGATATCGAAGCAGAACCTTCCGGCCAGACGCTCCACGCCGCCCGCGGGCTGCTTGTCATATAGCGGCCGGTAACGGATGGCGCAATCCAGCGCCCCGCTTTCGCCCGGCACAAGCGTGAACGTGCCCTGCCCATAGTGGGAGTGTAGGCGGTACAGTGCGCTCTCCGGCGCCACCTCGAGGTAGTCCGGGGGCACGTCGAAGGCCTGCAGCAGGGACATGCCGCCCTCGAAGTCAAATCCCACATGGCTGGTGGAAAGGTTGTGGCCGCCGAAACCGGCCCGGAAGGCCTGCGGCCGCAGGATGCGGTAACCGTGGCCGTAGTAGACCGCGGGCGCCTGTCTGTCGGCGCGCCCCAGAGCGAAATCCGTCAGGCGCTCGGAGCACTCGTAGGCGAACCGGAGCCCGTCGCCCTCGGCGTAGACGTCGATGGTGAGCGTCACCGGCCTGCCGTTGAGCGACAGCTCGTGGATGTGCTGCTGCCGGCCGTCAAGCTCGCGCACCCTGTAGTCGACCAGCATCACGGCCGAGGGTTGCCGCGCGGCCTGCTGGCCCAAAATGGAGATCTCAAAGCCCTCGAAGCTCACCACGGAGTTGGGCCCGACGAGGGTGAGCACGGCATCGAGAAGTCCCCTGCCCCGGGGCCGGAAGACCGCCACGGCTCGGGTAGCACCGCGACCGACGACGAGGCTGAAGCGCCGGTCACGGGTGACGGTGCCGGCCAGTATCCGGCGGCCGTTGGCCTCGTTCTCGGCGGCCGCCTGGGAGAAAGAGACCTCCGGCCCCGGTGCCTCGGCCCCGACGATGACCGTGGGCTCGGCCCAGTACGACTGGTCACAGCTCGTATTGCGGGCCGGACCCGGATGACTCTCCAGCCGCAGCAGCACCGTCTTGCCGGCATAGGCCGACAGGTCGGCCTCTCCGGGCTCCCAGGTCTTGGCCGCGGTGAACCGATCGTAGAGCAGCTCGGGGGCCTCGCCGCCGACGCCCTCGGCGACCCAGACACGGAACTGCACCCCGTCGCTCTGGGGCTCCCCGGCCGCCGAGTCGCGGATGGCGTTGGAAAACCGCAGGCACAGGGGCGTAATGTCGGGAAGCTTGAGCAGATAGTCGCAGAAGATGCCGCCACCCCCGGGCTGCCACGGGGGGTGCATCTGGATGCAGGCGCGGCCGGCACCGCGCACCACATTGGAGACGCCCATCGAGGCTCGGCTCACACCGTCGACGCCCATCCAGCCGGCGTCCTTGTACTGCAGCGGGCCATCATAGTATTGCCAGGCCACACGATGGGTGCCCAGCGTCCACAGCGGCAGAATGCCTTCTGCCGGAACCACGGTGACCTCCATCGCCGTCGGCGTCGGGTACCGCGTATCGGTGGCGGCGAAGCTGGTCTCGAGGATGCGTACCGCATGAGCCGTCATCTGTCGCCCCGCGAGCTGGAAGTCCACATAGGCGTGCACCGGGTAGAGAGCCGAGTACGTCCCTTCCCCGAAGGCGATGCCGAAGTCCAGGGCGGTCTCCCCGCCGGCGGTGACGCTGAAATCCCGGCTCGCCGGGCCGTCTGGCCGGGTGGCGTCCACCAGGTCGCGGATCTGCACCGTCCCCGACAGCTCTTGTTCACCGGAGTTGGCGAGAACGACCCGCACCGGCACACGGGTATCCAGGGCGGTGACCGTCGGAATCTCGTCGATCAGCACAGTCAGTGGCCCCTCGGTGACCTCATGGCCGCTCCAGGCCAGACAAGCGGAAACGCTGAGGGCGACAAAGCCGACGCACAATAGCGCGACAACGGGCCTCTTCATGATAGTGCTCCTCCGTGGGATGCCACGATGGTGGCGAGGATAAGGGCAGGTTCGCGCTAGGGGGCGGGCAGTCCTTGGCGAAGGCGTAGTGGTCCGTCCGTCGTCGCCGGGAGCGCAGGCATCTGGACCGCATGCCGTATGCCGTCGCCGCTACCCCTCCCCCACCTCATCCTCCAGCCACTGCAGGTACGCCTCACTGCCCCCCGCGATGGGCAGAGCGATGATCTCCGGAGTGTCGTAGGGGTGCAGCTCGGCGATGGTCCGAGCGAGCTCTTCGAACCTCTCCCCCAGCGACTTGATCCGGCATCGCCACTCCTCGCCGGTCTGCACCTCGCCCTCCCACCAGTAGGTGCTGGTGATGGGCCCCGTCACCTGTACGCAGGCCGCCAGACGCCGCTTCACCAGCTCGCGCGCGATGCGGTCGGCGTCCTGGCGGGTCTCTGTGGTCGTGATGACCTCGATGTACCTGTCCATGCGGGGGCACCTCCGGCGGTGGTCGGCTGCAGGAGGTGTGTTCGGGGGCGGACCGTCCGGGACCTGCGACCGCACACTTGCGGACGAGCGAATGGCGACGACGGGGGAAATGTCCGGGAGGTCTCGCGGTTCAATGCCGGGCGGATAGGGCCGGAAGGGGCGCGCCGGCTTCTCAGGACAGACCGGCCCCCGCGGTAGCCGAGGTGCTTTCCCTCGACACCGTCGATCTTGCTCGGGGGGACCGCCCATCACCGCCCCGTGACGACCTCATGCAGCACCGCCAGGTTCTCCGCCGGCACCCTCGGGGCGACGGAGCAGGCGGAGCTCAGGATGTAACCGCCGTCTGCGCCTGCCACTTGTACCTTCTCCATGGCGCTCTTGCGCACATCCTCGGCGCTTCCCCGCAGGAGGATATTGACTGAGTCGATGTTGCCCTTGAGGAAGATGCGGGAGCCCACGCGGGCTTTGGCATCCGCCAGGTCCGTGTCGCCCAGGGGCGGGGGGTCCATGGTGTCAATGCCGTCGATGCCGCTGGCTTCCATGAGCTCGAGGCGGTCGCCGATGGCGCCGCAGGTGTGGGTGTAGGCCTTCACACCCGCGGCCTTGATCGCCTTCACGACGATGGCCTCGTACGGGAGCACGAACTCCTCGTACATCGCCCGGGAGATGAACCCTCCGCCGGCGAAGGCCGAGGAGATCAAGACGGCGTCCACGCCACGCGCCGCTTGCCGGGTGGCCAGGTCGGCGGCCCCCGCCGCGAACCGCGCCAGCATCGCCTTGCACTTGTCGGGGTCCTCCAGCAGGCCCATCAAGCCCGCCTCGTAGCCCAGACGCTCCATGAGCTGAGTGAAGGGCGAGAAGACCTCGCTGTGCACACTCAGCTCGTCTCGCACCCGGGCCAGGACGGTGTCGATGATGGTGAAGATGAACTCGGGGAATGCCTCACCTGTGGGCTGCAGGTCGTAGTAGAAGGGGTACTTGAGCCCACCCAGGCAGTGGGGGTCCTCGTAGTAGAGCTTGTCCGGGTCGATGTCGGCCAGGGAGAGCTTGGGGCCCTCGACGTGCATGGGAAGGTCGTCGGGCGGGCAATCGCAGCGTCCGCCGTCCTTGTAGTGGATCGCGCGGCTGCCGTCGGCATTGCGCTCGATGCTCTCGACATGCCTCCGAGCGTCCGGGGAGCGTCCGGGAAGATTGATCAGGATGCCGTCGAAGTGGTACCTGCGGGCCATCTCGATGAAGGCCTCGGAGATGACCTCGTTGTCTATCCAGTATTCCGCGGGGTCGAGGCCGAGCTGGACCAGGTAATGGCCGATGCTGAGCTGGCACATGACGGGCACCCGATCCGGGGTACCGAGGTCCATGGCCGTAAGGATGCGCTCTTTGGAGGTCATGAGAGTAGCTCCATTTGCTCACCGGTATTCGTGGCTCATCGCAGTCGCGAAGTGCAGGCGCCCGGCCCACACTGCGTCACCCTCCGCCGTTGGCGTTACCGTTGCCGTTCCTGGCACCGCGGGCGTCTCGCCCGCATCGCCGTTCGCCGTTCCTGGCACCGCGGGCGTCTCGCCCGCATTGCCGTTTGCCGTCGTCCCACCCTACAGGATCGACTTTCCGGCCCGGCCCGATGGCCCTCTTCCCTACCTCGTCAGCAGATCATACAGCGCCGGGATGCTGTCGAGGAAGTTGCCCTCGACCATGTGCCCCTCGCCGCCGAAGGCCTGTGGGATGCGGGTGACGACACTCTTGATGTCCCTATAGTAGTACACCGGCCGGGACGGGTCCACTATGTCCTCGGGCCGCCCGGAGCGAAGATCGAAGTTCGCCGTCACCAGACCGTTCGGAGGCCTGCCGATGTTCCCGGCCATGCTGACGGTCTTGAGCAGCACCTCCGGCCCCGTGATGGCCGACCCCACATTGAGCACTACGCCTCCGTCGGCGAGCCCGCACACCTCATTGGCGAAGATGCCGAAGTCGCGCCCACTGCAGCCGCCCTTGTCGCGGCCATCGAACTCCGGGTGCTGGTCGATGATGTCGGTGCCCATGGTGGCGTGGACCGTGGCCGGGATTCCCAGCTCGTAGGCCCGGCCGAGGAGGCTAATGTCGCTGTGGGGGAATTGGGCGTCCACCGGTACGCCGGTGGCGATCATGCGGCCCATGGTCTCCCCGTAGCCCAGCAGCTCCGCATTGCCGGCGGCAAGGGCGCGGTTCATGTAGCTACCGGTCTCGTAGGCCATGCCGAATAGGCCCAGGGGCAGGGCGTTGGGCACGCTCTCGGAGGTCTCGCCGATGAGAGCCAGCTCGAAGTCGTGGATCGAGCCGGCGCCGTTGGTGGCCAGGAGGGTGATGAGACCGCGCTTCATCAAGTCAATGAAGTACGGCGACTGGCCGAGCTTGATGGGGTGGGCGCCGGTGAACAGGATGACCGGCAGGTTGCGGGCTCGGGCTTTGAGGACGCAGTCGGCAACGCGGCGGAGGCCCTCATGGGGCCACCTGTCCGCGGCGTGCCTGGCGTCGGCGAGGCTGACGATGCCGTCGCGCTTCAGGACGTTCGGTCTCTGGGCCAGTGGATACGTCTTGACCTTCGCGCAGTCGAAGATGCTGTAGCGACCGGCGTATTGCATGGTTGCGTGGTCACCTGCTCTTGTGGGTTGGCTTCATCTGCGGGCCCGTCTGCGCATGGTTGCCAGGCGTTTGCGCCTGCGGCGGTCTCGCTCCCTGCGGCGCATCTGGATCACGGCCCGGCGCATGGCCCTGCGGGTCCGGCGGGCACGCCGTGCGGTGGCGTCCGATACCACGTGGAAGTAATACTGCAGTCCCAGCACCGGGTTGATGCTCCGGAAGTGACTGAGCACACGAATCATGTGGACGACCCGCCGCGATTTGGGCTCCTGCACCTTCCGCATCAGCGGGATCGAGGCCAGACGCATTACGCCGGAGGCCAAAAAGAGCCAGTGGTAGCTGGTGAGTTCCCAGCCCCCGATGTGAGCGGTCAGGCCGCCGGCGTGCTGCAGGAAATAGCCGCCGATAAGCGGTGCGAACAGGGCCGGGAAGGCGTCAAGGGCCGACGAGATACCGATGTACACCGACTTGTGTACGTCGGGAGTGATCTTGAAGACGAGATTCATCCGGGCCAGCGTTACTCCGGCCCAGGACAGGCCCCCCACAAAATGGGCCGGGATCGCCGGCCACCACATGTCTCTGGAGCTCACCGCCCACATCAGCGGGATCGCGCCCACCCCGAGCAGACAAAACAGCATCACCGGCCGATTGCCGAAATGGTCGGTGAGACGCCCCCAGAACTGCACGGTGAGCAGGCTCCCCAACGAACTGATCGCAGCCAGCAGACCCATGAGCCAGTAGGGCATCTGCAGGACCTTGATCATGTAGACTGAGAAAAAGGGGCTGGCGATCCACACTCCGAGGGTCAAGACGAACGACTGCACCAGGAAGATCTGGAAGTTTCGGTCAGACCATGTCTCCCGCAAGAGCCGCATGTACTGCGGTGGCTCTTGTCTGACCGTGCCGCCCTCGATGGGAGGCTCGGGGCAGCGGACCAGCGTGTACCAACTGGCCATGCCACAGATGAGGGCGACGGCGAAGACAATCAAGAAGCCCTGGGCGTTCTCGGGGCCGTGCTGCGCCTCCCACATGTCGATGAACTTGCCCGCCAGGAACCCGGCCACCGCCGAGGTGCCTCCGGCCCACATGGTCCGTTGGCCGAAGTACACTCCCCGTGTCTTGGCCGGAATCAGCTCGGCCATCCATGTCAACCAACTGACGGCGGCAAAGCCCGCCATGATGGAAGACATAGCCACGACCACGGAGAGGATGGTCAGCCCCAGCCGTGAGGGGCCACCGTGGTATCCCAACAGGGGCAAGACAAGGACAAACAACCACAGAATCCGGGCGGGGCCGAACACCCATACGCTGATCGTCTTCCGCAGACGGAAGCGCTCGACGAAATACGCTCCCACAGGCTGCATGAGCGCCGAGAACCTCGGGAGGCCGGACAGGAGGCCGATGGCCGTCTCCTGTGCTCCCAGGAGCAGGGCCATCCCGGTAAGGAAGACACCCCCGGTGAGGGCACCCATGTTGCTGGCGAGGATGCCATCCCACAGGATCCAGCGCATCCCGGCCCGGCGTTCCTCATCTGTTATGTCGCGCCCAGCCCCCGCGTCGGGGGCAACCATTTCTTCCTCTCGGTCTGCCACGATGCGCGGCTTCATCTCCTTGTGACGGACGCCTTCGGGCGGCAGGTAGACCTGACGCCCCCCCCTTGCGGGCCTGCGGCGTTCATAGTCGCGTATCATGGCTCACCGGACCGGGAATTGCAAGACCGCCCGTCAAATCCCCGGCCGGCCACAGCAAGCAGACGGATGCCCTCTACGGGGACACCAGCAGCCGCCCCGGGTGGGTGGCCATCCTCGGCTCACACGTCTCCCCCAACTCAATGTCGATGTCCTCCACCGCCTTTGTCAGCTCGAGGCTCCAGGCCGCCACCTGTCCCCCTGTCTCCCCCGACAGCTTAGCCTCACCCGTCTGCTCGGTGTTGCCGGAGAACACCTCGGCCCCATCCGGCGAGCGGAACACGATCTGCACGTGTTCGGCCGGGGCGAAGGTGCGGATGGTCAAGTCCAGGCTCTCAGCCCCCGCCTTCGGGGCGACGTACGCCGGTACCTGATCGCCCACCAGAGACATCCTCGGCCCCGCCAGACATACGTAGCGGTTGAGCAGCTTCAGTCGCCCCTTGGCCCGCCCGCTCTGGATCGCGATGCCGTACACGCCGGTCTCCGGGGCAACCATGTCGATAGGAGCGACCTCGCCAACGTCGGCGTGGACGGTGCCCAGCAGCTTCCCGGAGGGCGTCACCACAACGGCCACGCTGCCATGGGTCAGATGCGCGTGCTGCAGGGCGATGAGCTCGCCCCGCAGATGCTCGCCCTCCCGCAGCAAAACCTGGTACATGGCGCCGTGCCGATGGGTGAACACGCGCTGCAGTTCCTCCTCCGGCAGCGGGTCCTCGTTCAGGGGTTTGAGGTCGGCGCCGGCCAGAGCCCGGGCATCCTCGGCAATCTCCTCATCCAGCGGGTTGGGCGTCTCCGCCGGCTCGCGCCACAGAGAGTAGTCGCCTTCGAGAATGGCGTCATTCGCCCGCTTGTACCAGGCGAAGTAGTCCTTGTGTGTGGTGGCATAGTCGGGGCCCTCGTAGAACACCCAGTAGCCGTGGCCCAACTCAGCGCCGAGGACGGCACTCTTGCCCTCGAACTCCGGGTTGGCGCCCCTGACGATGGGGTCAAGACCCGCCATGTAGCGGATCTCCGGGTTCACCTTGTCCAATTCGGCACGGGTGGTCCGCATCACGTCGCCCACACGCTTCAGCGCGGCGTCCAGCTCGTACTCGGTGCGCCAGTAGGTGTCGACCTCGGCCATGATGAGTGGAGCCTGATCGGTGTGCCAGTGTCGCCACACGACCTCCTTGATGAATAGCGACCTGGCGGCCGGGTAGACCACGAACTGGAACCGCGGGTTGACCGCATCCACGGCCTGCCTCAGCTCCCGGGCGCGCTCCTGCCACCTGCCCACCTGGAAGTCGCTGAAGGCCTGGGTCTGGCCCTGCTCCTCCAGCCAGGCCGCGCGGTCCTCGGGCAAGGGCTCGGGGAGCTGCAGGCCCACAGATTCGCAAAACAGGCGCAGGATCGGCTCGTCGTAGGAAAGCTCGTAGCACATGCCGCCGCCGACCTTGATACTGTCGTAGTTCTCGAAATCCAGGAACACGCCCATCATCGAGGGCACCCGGCGAGAGAGCTCGGCGTAGAACAGGATGCGATCGGACCAGTAATCCCACAGGGCGTCGCCATTGGGGCTGGCCAGCTCGCCGTAGCGTCCCATACTGTCGGTGGCCCGCAGCTTCGGATCGCCCTTCTCCACCCGTGTGCCGCGGATCCAGGGCATCGTGAACATCCCCTGCTCCGCGGCCATCGTGGCCACCCGCTCCACGCGCTCATTGTCATCGGCCCCGATACGGGGCACCACCACGTTGAACCCGGCGGCCTTGATCTCCGCCACATGCTGTGGCTCCATGACCCAGTCATTGCTCGCCATGAGGACCTTGTCCACCAGGATGCGGTAGGGGTCCTCGCGGGAGCCCAGCTTCTCACGCCGGGCCTCCCAGGTGTCCTGGGCACAGGCACCGACGGTGATGAGCAGCAGGAGGGCCGGCAGTGTGATGCGCATGGAATGCCTCCTTCGTGTCGGCAGGGGGCCGACGGTCTCGCCGGGCGCCGCCGTCCGGCACCGCGTCCGTCGCCGCCCTTCGCCGTCCGCGGCCCGGAGACCTTGGGGGCGACTCGCCGTAGCCCTCGCGCCCGGTCGCTCCAGGGCAGGAGAGCACTAAGCCCGGCCGGGAGTTGTACTTCCCGGCCGGGCTCCGGAGGATCAGCGCGGATGGACCTGATTGGCCCCTATTCGCTGAAGGGGTACCACTGGGGGGCGAACAGGGCGATAGCCTCCTCGGTCACGAGCTTCACATGACCGTCCACGAAGGATGCGTTCATTCGCCCGAAGTGGTGAAACGGGACCTCGGGGAATGGGAACACCGCACATGTCACCGGCAGCACAGGGACTTTGGAGTAGTCGTTGGAGGGGCACGCCTCCACCAGCAGGAATGTGTCCGCCGGCGTTGTGACGGCGCCCAGGAAGCTGTGCTTGGGATCCCCGAGGAACTGGTTCATGAGGTAGTCCGGCACCGGATGTTTCACCGCCGGACAGAACAGGAGCCGGGTGGAGCCGCTCAGGTACGGGATGATCACGTCCCACCAACTGATGTCGATGACCTCGTCCCAGGGAGCGGAAAACCGGCTGGCCGGGCGGTAGTAGGTGGCCTGGGGCAGGCAGTCGTCTTCGTCGGTGGCATAGACCAGCAGCGCGGTGGTGACCTGCCGGATGTTGGACAGGCAGTGGGCCTGCCGGGCCTTGGCCCGGGCCTTCGCGAACACGGGGAAGAGGATGGCCGCGAGCACCGCGATCACGGCGATGACCACCAGCAGCTCCACGAGTGTGAAGCCGCCGGGGCCGCGCGCTGTGGGCAGAGGGGTGGTCTTCATATGTCTCTCCACACCCCGCTATTGCCCACTACGACGGCGCTGACCGACAAGTGCCAACCGACCACGCGATACAAGCCATCCGCCGGACTCTGCTGGATGTCCCCGCAGAAGAGGGCCATCACGAAGAAGTCCTCGGGCCGGGACCAGTCCAGAGTGAGGTCCACCTCCGGGGGCACCTGCAACCGCTCCCACAGCCGCTGGCCCTCCTGGGCGGTGAGCACCCACAGCTCGGCCACCTCCAGAGGAAGCTCGCGGAACCGAATGACGGCCTGGCCTCCGAGTTCCATCAGTCGCCACTGCTGGGGGGTGATGAGCGCCCGGAGACTGTCCTGCAGCGGGTGGGTTCGAGACATGCCCTCCAGGCTGATCCCCCGGGCCTTCAGTTCTGCCGCCCGGGCCTCGGCGCCCCGCATGGCCCGATCCAGCCACATGTGGGCTCCCATGCACACCGCGCCCTCGGTGGGATCGCCCTCGATCACGGCGGTGAGGGCCGCGGCCACCTGGCGGATTCCACGTCTGGCATCATCGCCCGCGATGCGCCCCACCAGCTTCCAGTCACGCAGACGGGCGTCCAGCGCGACGCGCCAATCCAGGGCACCGGTGGTGGGGTGGAAACGGGCAAGGACCTCCTCGGCCCAGGTGGGCTCAGCGAGGTCCAGCGGCGAGGTCGAGGGCGTGATCGCCGCCTCCTCCTGCGGCACCGTCTCCGGGGGTACGGGACGCTCCCTTGCCGGGATCAGGGCGGGCCGGCAGACGATGGCGCCGTGCGCCAGGCCCCAGTCGTAGCCGTAGACCTCCAGTAGCAGGTCCAGCGCCTGCCATAGAGGCACATCATTGGCGGTGAACGGAGCGACCTTGTCGGCAACGTCCTCGCGGATACCGACCAGCCATTCGCCGTCCCAGTCGGCCACGAGCGCCTTCACCGCGTCCACCACGGTGCCGTTGACCTCGGCCGAGACCACCTCCTGAAGCAGGTAGCGCGGCGCAGGTGGCGTCTCATTGGGCGCATGCGGGTGCGGCCCCAGCTTCGGCAGGTCGGTACGTCGGCGGCAGGCATCAAACTCGGCCTCGGTCATGGGGCGGTCGAGAAACCTCGAGGGCCGCGGCATCCAGAGGGGCACCGTCATCTGCGGCGCCACGTCCCCGGTGTGCTGGGCGTACGAGGCGCCGCTCAGCACCACGAGGAGGGCGAGACACAGCCACACATATCCAACGAAAGGCGGCATGGGCTCTGAGTATCGCTTTCTCACGGGGAACCTCCATTCCGAGTGATGGCCTGGCCCTCCCCCGGCCATCGGGACAGCGCCTGCGCGAGGGAGGACCGGCCAGCGCGTCACTAGGGTGAAATGGCGATGTACTTCTGCAGGTTGAGCGACGTGTCGTCTCGGTTGCCCGTGATTGTCCACCGCGGGGGCGGCGGGGGCGGGATGAACCCCAACGCCTGGTCATTCCAAGAGAGGGTAACGGACACGTTCTTCTGGAATCCAGTGTCGTTCGAAGAGACCAGCCGCAGCGTGTAGTCCTCCAGCTCGACGAGCCCGCCGAGTAGTCCCGGCGTCACGGAGGCCGAGATCCACCAACCCCACTGGCCGGTGAAAGAGATGTTTGTGAGCTGGTGTTTGTCCCTCTGTGGGAATGTTCCATAGGGTGGCTCCGGCGGCGCTGGCTCCAGGTGGGTGAACGTGTCGTCGTCCCAGACAGTGTAGACGTAGTCGATCACCTGGTGTGCCTGCATGACGGTGGTGATGTCCGGAGAGGCGCTGGGTACGTTGAAAGTCACCGCCATAGGTGGGTCTGCGTCTAGATGAACGTCCGCAACGGCATCGAACCCGTGGAGCACGAGCAGAAGCGATGCGAGCAGAGCGACCATCTTCGTCGAGCGTGACATGACTCTCCATCCTTTCTCGCGACCTGATGATTGTCGGGAGACAGAGGCGTCATCGCACGGAACGAGAACAGTCACAGTGGGAGGGGGGGAGCGGATTGGCGGCGGCCCGGCGGAAGGCGGGACTTTTTGGGGGGCGGCAGGACAGGGCGGTCCACCACGATCGTGGACCGCCCACGAAGAGGTCTGTGCGAGACGCACAGGTGTGAAGCTTCCGGCGTCCATCCCGCGCCCCCATTGACAGCCAGGCCATATACCAGATGGTATCTATGTGATACCTTGCGTATTCTATAGCCTGTTGCGATCCGAGTCAATGGCAGCGCCTGTTTGGCCGCCGCGCTCTTGGGGACGTGGCTTCGCCTGCCGTGACCAGGGCCTATGGCGCGATGGTACTGGGGCGTCGCCCTGAAGGTGCGGCCGGCAACCCTGCCTTCGCCGGGGGTGTCATTCTGAGAGCGTCCGCTCCCGGAGGGAGCAGCTCGAAGAATCTCCTGTGATGTGGTAAGATCCTTCGCTATCTCGCTGCGCGAGATTGACGCTCAGGATGACATGAACCGAGCTGGCCGGGCTTCTCGGCCGGACCTCTATCCCTTGGTGTAGTCGTCTTCCCGCAGCCTCATCCGCAGGTCGCCCTGCATCGTCGTCAGCCAGATCACGCCGGGGCTTGCCTCGAAGGCGTAGGGGTACGAGATCCACCCCTTCTCGGGGTCTCGGGCCAACACCACCGGAGAAGACCACGACTCACACTCGTCCTCGGAGAAGGTCAAGCTCAACTCCGAACGATGGTTGCGAACGGGTACGGAAGACCACAGCCCGTCGCCGCCCACCAGCGGCCACTCACGCTCCTGTTCCGGGTACAGCCGATTGTAAAATAGCGCGATACGGCCGCTGGACAGGCGCAGCAGCAGGCCCGGCGACGGAGCCGCCTCGATGCCGGCGGGACCCATGGGGTGCCAGGTATCTCCCGCGTCCCGGGAGATGGCAAACCAGAACTGACTCCAATTGGTGCGCAGAAGCATGTACAACCGGCCGTCCTGTAGCTCGCAGATGGTGGACTCCGTCACCCCGCCGTGATGCCCGACGCCGCCCAGGTCCAGGACGTTGCCGGCATGCCAGGAGACCCCTTCATCGTCGGAGGCATAGGTCAGCACCGAATGGCGTCCGGGATTGTGCAGGAGCTTCATCGAGGTGAAGACCACCCGCCCGCTCCGGGTCTGGATGATGTCGCGGATCGCCCCGGTCCAGTCGTCATGCAGCTTCTGGATATCGGTCCACGTCTCCCCGCCATCGACACTGCGCATGGCGTAGGTGGGCAGCCGCGCGCCCGGGGCGTCGTGCTGCTCGTCGCTCCACGTCCACTCCTTCTCCCCCATATTGAGCCACGCGGCGATCAGCGTCCCCTCACGGGTGCAGAGGAGGGCGCATTCGGTGCCGGCCATATCCTTGGGCGAGCTGAATACCGGGCGGCGCTCCCATGTCACGCCTTCGTCCTGGCTGCGCAGGCATTCGCCCTGCTCGATGGCGACGATGGTGCCCTCCTTGGTCCGCGCGAAGGGCCCCATGGGCAGACCGGGCATGTCGTCGGCCAGATCGTGGATCAAAAGGCCGCATGCGGCCTGCTTGCTGACCCTCGACGGATGCAGCGCCGGCCCTACTCTCGTGTACATGGTGTGTTCACTCCCTGATGTAAGGTTTGGTACCTAGCGACGCACGGCAACGGCATAGCGACGCAGGGGCTCTGCCCGTGGCCCCCGGACCCCAGATCTATTCGCCGGCCTCCCGACGCGCACGGGCCCCGGCTAGGGGATGTCTCGCACGGTCACGAACTCTGTGGTGATGCTGCTTTCGGTGCAATGAAACAGCCGGTAGCCCCGCTGGGTCGTCCCGTCGTGATTGCCACGTGTTGTGGCCAGACAGGCCGTGGTGGTGTACAGGACACCGTCGACGACCTCTTCCTGGTTGGCGTGGTAGTGTCCCGAGAGGGCCGCCTTGAGGTTGTGCCCGGAGAACAGCGCGATCACCTCCGCGGCTCCGGGGGCCAGGTAGGCGGCGGTATTGGGATAGAGCGGATGGTGAGTGCACAGCACCAGGGGCTGCGCCGGATCGGTGCCCTCCAGGACCTCGCGCACCCAAAGCAGGCGGTCCTCGCTGAACGGGAGATGCTCGGGGTTGGAGTCCAGCAGGATTAACTTCCAGCCGCCGAACTCGAAGGTGCGGTTGAGGGGCCCGAACTCGCGCTCGAAATGCCCACCGGCGACATCGTGATTCCCGCGCAGGACATAATGGGGGCGGTTCAGACGGCTCAGACCCATGCGGGCCAGGACCATGGCGTCGGCGTCGGAATTCTGAGTGAGGTCACCCAGCCACAGGCTGAAGGCCACGCGCGGATCGGCGTTGATCCTGTCCACACCGTCATTGAGGATCTCGACGCTCTTGGTGTCCGTGAGGTGCACGTCACTGGCCTGGGCGAAGGTGAATTCGGCAGCGGCCGGATGCTCGGCCTGCCACGTCTCCCAGTCACCGGCCACCTCCTCGCCGGTCAAGGCCCGATCGTGGAGCCGGACGGCGGCCACACCTCCGGAGTACCAGCCGTTGAGGTTCGAGTAGCCACCGATGGTAAGAGGGGTCTCCGGCGCGGAGACCAGCTTCCCCGTGACAGGTCCCTGCGCGGCTTCGCGACCGTCCACATACAGCCGCAGCAGTGAACCGTTGTAGGTCAGGGCCAGGTGATGCCAGCCCGCCTGTGCCGGCGTGGCAGCCGTCTGCTGCCCGCCGACCGTAGTCACCCGCGCGATCCAGTTTCCATCCGGGTCTGTGAGCAGGCCAAACACGTCGCCCTCGGCCCCGCCGTAGGCATCGCGACAGGCGATTCCCGCGTAGGCCTTTTCCGGCTGCTCATGGAAGACCACGGCCAGCAGAGACAGGGCGGGCCAGTCATCCCCCAGAGCCGGGCCGAGTGCATACTTGCCCGGTCCTGTGCGCAGGAAGCTGCGACCCATGAACTCCTGGCCCGCCGCCTGGACGACCTTCAGATCATGCCCATTGCCGGTGGCATCCGCCAAGACGGCGTCGACCAGGTCCTCGATGGCCCATGAGGCCACCGGCCCTTCGGCTCCGAGGGCAGGCGGGACCCACGTGAGTGCCCCCAGGGCACACAGTAGAAGAAGGTGGAGGGGTGATGAGCGCATGATGGCGAAGGCTCCTTTGGCGAGAATGGCCGGAGCGGAAACGGCCCCCCCGGCCTACCCGCCTACCATTCCCCGACGGCGCCGCGCGGGCCTCCCATCGAGCACAGCGGCGCGGGCGCAGCAAGCGAAGCGATATGGAAAGGAGGACCCGGCGCATGGACGGGGAAGCCTTCACACACTTGTGCAAGCCGACGTCCCGCGGCCTCCGGTCTCCATCCAGACGTCGCGGTGACCGCAGACAAAACGGGGGTTGTCCATGCACCGCCTTGCGCCACTGCTGGCCCTCACGTGCCTCTTTTCCATGTCCCACGCCGCCGATCTCTCGGTTACCAGCGGCAACTACACCGCCTCCTTCACCGCGGACGGACTGCAGGTGTCCTTCGGCGGAGTGCCCATGGTCTCCGGCTCGAGGCTGACGATCCACAAGCCGGGCTATACGGGAGGTGTCGGCTCAGGGCTGGACTTCTCGGCCCAGCAGCGGGCTTCGGGGCGGGTGGAAGGGTCGCGGCTGACGCTTGAAGGCACCCTGCCCGAGCTGGAGGGGCGTGTGGTCTATGAGGTGCTGGTCGAGGAGACCGGCGTCACGATCACGCTGCGCCTGAGCATGGCACCGCAGGCCGAGGCCTATCCGATCGAGTACACCGGCGCGGTGTTCCCGGTGGCGCTTCTGGCCGGCGGCAGCTTCGCTCCCCACGGCTTCCTTGGCGAGCGGGAGCCGCAGGCCATCAGTGTCGCTCCCCCGGAGGAAACCGGCCCGGGAACGAAGCTGCTCTCCGGCAGCGTTCGGGGCCTGCGTCTGGCAGGCGAAGGGCTTCAGATCACGGCCGAGTGCCTGGGCAGCGCGGCGGCAAACTTCTACGACATGCGCTCCAGGGACTACGCCCCCGAGCACAGGGCCTTCTGGCTCCTGTACCAGTGGAACATGTCCCGGGGTGAGACCACCATTCAGACGCGGCTCGCGGCGCAGGCGGCGGATGCGGAGGGTCTCGGCGAGCCACAGGGAGGGAGGAGCAAGATGCTGCTGGAGCAGGCCAAAGAGGTGCAAGAGCTCACGACCATCTGCCTTCCGGCCGGGGCGCACCCCATCGAGGCCGCGGCCGCCGGGGAGCTGCAGAGCTATCTGGCGACAATGACCGGCGGCCCGCTGGAACTGGTCACCGCCGGCGAGCAGAAGCTGCCGGAGCGCGGCGTGATCTACGTCGGAGCCGTCCGGGAGGCGCGCCGGCACCTGCTCTTCCGTATGCGAGAGGTCAAGGCGCTGGGTCCCGACGATCTGCTCCTGAGGGCCCGGGACGGCAATGTCTTGCTGGTTGGCGGGGGGTACCGAGGCACGACCTACGCGGTGTACCGCTTCCTTCAGCACCTGGGCTGCCGGTTCTACGCCACCGACCTCGAGACCGTCCCGGGGCCGGGCGAGGTGCGTCTACAGGCGCCGCTTGAGATCACCGACAGCCCGACCTTCGAGTGGCGGGCCATGTGGGGCAGCGTGGCGCCGATGAAGGTAGGGCTATCACCCGGTGAGTGGACGGCGAGAGTGGGCGAGGTGGATGTGCCCAAGATGATGGCCATTCCCCCGGGGGGCTTTTGGCACCACACCATGGGCTTCCTGGTCCGGGCCGAGGACTACTTCGAGGCCCATCCGGAGTATTTCGCGGAGCTGGGCGGGGAGCGCAAGCAGGTGGCCCCGGCGGTACAGCAGCACTGTCTGTCCAACCCCGAGCTGCGCCGGCTCATGACCGACAAAGTCCTGGAGTGGATCGCCGCCCATCCCGACCAGGACTACTATCCCGTCCACTTCGGGGATGTGGCGCACTTCTGCGAATGCAGTGAATGCCGAAAGCTCTACGAGAAGCAAGGGAGCATCTCCGATACGGTGATCTGGTTTCTGAACGAGATCGCCGCCGAGGTGGCCAAGAAGCACCCCGACAAGTTCCTCACCATCCTCTCGTACCACGCCACGCGCAAGGCGCCGGTGAAGGTCCGGCCATTGCCCAATCTGCTCATCGTGTTCTGCGCCATCGTCGAATGCCAGGGCCGCCCGTGGAGCCATCCGATCAACCTGAAGTTCAACGTCCTGCGCGACCTGGAGGACTGGGTGAAGATTCACCCGCTGGGCGGCCGCGGGATCATGACCTTCGACTATCCCATGAGCTACCACTATACGGGGTTCCCCTACCCGGCCCTGTACGCTTACGTGGAGAACCTGCGCGCCTATCACCGCCTGAACCTGCGGGGGACGTACGTGTGTGGCCTCAGCGAGCGCAGCCATCTGGTGCACCTGTACTCCTACGTCATCCCCCGGATCATGTGGAACCCGGACGAGGACCTGGGCAACCTGATCGAGGAGTTCTGCCGGGCGTGGTACGGTCCGGCCTGGGAGCCGATGCGAGACTACGTGGACCTGATCCACAGCGGGGCCATGGCGTCCCAGTCGCCGGGGGTCATGGACTGCCACGCCGGGCCGGGTCAGGCGTACTTCAAGGACTTGTTCTCGCCGGACCTGTGCGAGCGTGCCTATGCCCTGTTCTCGCGGGCCGAGAGCCTGGCGGATGATGACCTGATAAGGCGGCGCATCGCCCACGAAAAGTGGGGCCTGCTGTTCATCGACCAGTACCTCTACGGCTCGCCCTCCCGCGAGCTGGTGCCCGACGAATCGGCGGAGGGCTATCGGCTCGCAACGCCGGGAGAGCAGGCCGTGGACCGTCTGGGCGAGTTCCTGCGCACAACGAAGCTGGTGGGCCGGGCGTGGGAGATGGAGCCGCGGTACGGCTTCTCGCTTTCCAACGTGGTGGGCATGGAACCCAGCGTCTCGCCCTGGTGGGACTGCCCGCAGATGAAGGCACTGATGGATGATCCCAAGAAAGCTCTGAGTGACGAGCAGACCGATGCCGAGGCCGTGGCGCGGCTGCTTCCCTCGCTGAGCAACGAGCACCTCAAGATCACCCTGGTGCCGACGCTGGGGGGCCGCATCTGGCGCCTGTACTCCCGTGAATGGGAGGAAGAGCTCCTGTGGCGAGCGGCGCTGCCGTGGACGGCGGTGCAGTCCGGCGTGGGGCGGGCCGCCTACCGGAACTTCGGTGGCTACGAGGAGTACGGAGGCCCCAAGTGGCCGGACCCCGGCTGGTCGGAGCGCTACGACTGTACGGTGGCCCCGGACGGACTGAGCGCGACGCTGACCGCCGACCTTCCGGGTGATCTGAGGCTGCAAAGGCGAGTGACTCTGGCCCCCGACCGCCCCGCCGCGGAGATCGTCTCGCGGCTGGAGAACACCGGACAGGAGACCCGGACGGGTGCGGTCCTGCGGGGTCACCCGCAGTTTGGCTTCGCCTCAGGCTCGCCGGGACTTTCGTTGCGGCTGAGGCGGGCCGATGGCACCTGGGAAAGCGCACCGCTGGTATCGGAGACCGAGTATGCCGGGGAGCAATTGCCCGCGGGCGCCTGGGGCGTGCTGGACGAGGACACCGGCCGCAGCGTGACCGTGGAGTTCGACCCGGCGCAGGTCAGGGCCTGCTACGTGTTTGTGGATTCCGGCAACGGCTTCTACAACCTGGAGCTGTTCTCCAAAGCGACGGACCTGGCACCCGGAGAGGCCCTGGAGCTGAGACAGACGCTGAGTCTGGGTCACCGCTGAAGAGACGGTGGTATGGAGGCCACCGGCGCTTCCGCAGTCACCGACTGGCGGCCGGCACGGCGCCGCATGACGATAGAAGCGCGGGCGAGAAGTCCGGCCGGTCCGTTTCATGTCATTCTGAGCGTCGGCGTCGCAAGCTCGAGCTTGCGACGCTTGGGCGAAGAA
>CAYRFY010000011.1:0-12624 GCA_964423635.1 uncultured Armatimonadia bacterium
TCAACGACTACGGTCCCGCCCGGCGGGAGCGTCGGCGGAGGCTGCACATTGAGCTGCCATGTCGCGAGCAGTGAGGTAAGGCCTGATCGGCAGGCCACAGGGCTGGACCCCATGCTGCTTCTTGTGGCCGTGGTCTGGGGCCTGAGCATGGTGCCCAGCAAGTGGTTGCTGGAGGTGATGGAGCCCGCGGGCACATTGGTCTTCCGCTATGTCGTCTGCGCGCTCGTAGTGCCGCTGTCTCTTTCTATCGGGACGCGGCGAGGGGAGGGTGAGCCCGGTCGGCCCTGGGGGACCATGGTGCTGGTGGGCCTGTGGGTGGCCGTGCAACAGCTCTTGTTCATCTACGCATTGGACCTGACCTCCGCCTCGGAGGCCGCCCTGCTCATCAGCCTGGCACCCATCTGGACCGCGCTCATCGGCGTCATCGCGGGTATCGAGATGCTCTCCGGCGCCAATTGGCTGGGGATCGGCCTGGCAACGGTGGGGGCGGCGCTCATCATCCTCGGCAATGGGCAGGCGGAGGCTTCTACGGGCCCGACACGACTGGCGGGAGACCTGCTCATGCTGCTCTCCTCGCTCTTGTACGGCGGCTTCATGGCCTACAGCAAGGGCGTCATGGCGCGCTGGGGCGCACTGCGGGTGGTGTCCTGGGCCTTCGTATTCGGCACGCTGGCCGTGATACCCGCAGGCCTGGGGCAATTCATCGCCGCCGATTGGGCCGACTTCGATCTGCGGATCTGGGGGGCTTTGATCTACTCGGGCCTCATCGCCGGTGGCTGGGGTTTCGTGGTCTGGTACGGCTGCATCGCCCGAACGACGCCGGCGAAGACCGCCGTGTATCAGTATCTGGTGCCGGTCGTCACGTTGGCCGGCTCGGCGGTGCTGCTGGGCGAGCGCATGGCCCTCTGGCAAGTCGTGGGGGCCGTCGTCGCCCTCGCCGGCCTCATGCTGGCCCGGAGGCCGTTGCCGCGTCACACCAGAACCGTGCTGAACTGAGCCCCATGAGGGGCTCGACACAATGCGAGAGAAGGGGAGCGCATATGAAAGTCGTCGCCTTCAACGGAAGCCCGCGCAAGGACGGAAACACCGCCCGCCTCATCGGCCACGTCTTCTCTCCGCTGCAAGAAGCGGGGATCGAGACGGAACTGGTCCAGCTTGGGGGCAATCTGATCCACGGCTGCAAGGCCTGCTACCACTGCTACGGCCCCGACAAGAACGCCCGCTGCATCCAGGCCGATGACATGGTCAACGACTGCATCGCCAAGATGATCGAGGCCGATGGCATCATCCTGGCCTCCCCCACGTACTTTGCCGACCTTACCCCCGAGCTCAAGGCCCTCATCGACCGCGCCGGGCTCGTGACCAGGGCCAGCGGCGAGCTTCTGAAGCGCAAGGTGGGGGCCGCGGTGGTGGCGGTACGCAGAGCGGGAGCCGTGCACGCGTTCGATAGCATCAACCACTTCTTTCTCATCTGCCAGATGATCGTCCCCGGCTCCTCGTACTGGAACCTGGGCATCGGGAGGCAGGAGGGCGAGGTGGAGGGCGATGAGGAGGGCCTGGGGACGATGAAGGCCCTGGGCGAGAACATGGCGTGGTTGCTCAAGAGGCTGTGAGGAGAGTCTGCGAGTCGGCCCTGCGAGAGTCAGCGAGTCGCGAGTCGGCGAGTCACGAGTCAACGTCAACGGCAGTGAACGGCGGTCAACGGCGAGTCAACGACGCCGGTCTTCGCCGTGTAGCCGTTGATGCCGCTATCGTTGACGCCGTTGTCGTTGACGCCGTCCGCCGTTGACTCGCGACTCGTGACTCGCCGACTCACTACCGATACACCGTGACCCTGGGCACCATGATCCCGTTTCTACGACTCCAGATGCCCACGTAGCCGCCGGGGAGCGGCTCGGGGTCCTCGTAGCGGAAGACCGGGCGGCCCTCGAAGTCCATCTCGATGCGCGAGCCCAGCTTCGCCACCCGCACGCGGAACCACTCGTGATGGACACCGTAGCCCGCCGGGACGCGCACCTCCGGCGCTTCAGCAACCACGGCCCCATTTCTCAGGAGCTGAGTCTTCACTCCCCCGTCGCCGCCGAGGATGAAGCTGTAGCCGCTGCGGGGGTCGCTCTTGTCGCCGCACAGCACGGCATTGAGGTCGCGGCAGCGGGTGATCTCGGGGCCTCCGGGAGCCTCCATCTTCAGCCCGACCCAATACTCGAGGACCACGTCTCCCTCCACGGGCCGCTTGTTCCAGATGGCCAGGTCTCCCTCCCCCCACCCGGCGTACCACGACCAGCGCCTGTCACAGGCCCAGCGTGACGCGACTTCCCAGGTGCCCGCGGACACCCACCAATCGGTGGGGGCGACTCCGAATACGTAGTCGCGCACACCGGGAGCGTACACCTCCACGGCGTCCGCCGGGAGCGAGATGCCGTCGATCTCGAGGCCCACGCGACGCAGAGCCGCCCTCGGGGGGAGCCTGGCAACCGAGGTCCCGTTCCACAGCACCTCCACGGCTTCGTCCGTCCGGCGCAGGGCCAGCTCCGCTCCGCCGTCGAGCGTCACCCGCTTTGCGACCGGCGCCTCGCCGGGCTGAGCGATGAGGAGCTCTGCCCCGGACACGTCGGGCCGGAGGAGAGTCGTGACCGCCAGCCATTCTGGCTCAGGAGCATCCGTGTCGGGCGCGAGGATCAGACGCCGCAGGGCCGGCGCAGATACCGGGGCGAGCCGCACGCCGGCGGCCACCTCGCGGCTGAAGCTCCCGGTGTGCCAAAGCAGCGAGGGACGCTCGGGAGAGGCGCGCCACTGCATGGCCGGATTGGCCCAGGTGAGGCTGTCCTGCGGGCCCAGGGTGGCGGGAACATCCGGCACCGGGGAGCCCTCATTGCGGGGAGTTGCCAGGGGGACGTCCGAGGGCCGGACCAGCACGTCGTCGAAGTCGGCTCTCCCGCCACGCAGCAGCAGGCCGATCTCCCCTCCCTGCTGCGCGCGGTACGGCGATGAGATAGCCACCTCGCCGTCGACCAACCCCTCCAGCGTGTCCCCCGCCACCCTCAGGCCCAGGCGGTACCACTGACCGGGGGCGAGAGTTCCGGCGGCGGTCGCCAGCACCGTCTCGGCGCCTCCTGTGACGTTCACCAGCCTCAAAGCCTCGGGATTCTCGGCACAGTCGGCGGTGAAGGCGACGAAGTCCTTGTCTCCGCGCACCAGGGCGCAGAGCCCCACGGTGGCGGCGGCTTTGGCACGCACCGCGACGGAGCAGGTGTAACTCTCCCACCAATCGGCTCCGGTGGTCGTGAGGGCGGTCTGATCGGAAGCGCCGCGAAGGTAGAAGCCGTTCACCGACTGGCCGCTGTTGGGCAGGCCCATCGTTCGCCAGCTTCCACTGCGGCGGGTCCACGGATCGGGGTCTCCGCGGTCGCGCATGAAGTCGTCGGAAAAAACCACCTCGCCCACGGGCTGGCACGTGACATCGGTCAGCGCACCATCTCCGTGGGACAGCGCCAGCAAGCCACCGGGGGCGACCGATGTGGACGCGCGCAGAACGCGTTGGCCGTCCAGCAACAGGAAGACCAGGTGGTCCCGGCGCTGAACCGTGAGCTGCACGGGGCGGTCGCTCGTCACCCACGGGGCAGCGCCCACAACCGCTCCATCCGGTCCTTTGCCCACCCGGAGCTCGATACGGCCGCGGGCCGCGGTGAGCCACAGACAGTCGCGCCCGGCCTCGCCCGCGGCGGTGAAGTCGCCGTCGAGCAGGAGTATGGCGAGAGCCCCCTCCTGCGCCGGCTCAAGCCGTGCCGTGACATTGTAGGCCCCCGCGGAGACTTCCTCGAGCAGCTCGAAGCCTTCCGGGAGAACGGCCGAGTCGGCGGGAGCCTGCTCGGAGGTCTGATCCGACAGGACTTCGGCCTCCTCATCGGCCCGGTCGAACGCCGCCGGAGAGAACCGTGAGATGGCCTGCTCACGGCACAGATAGTCGATACAGGCGGTGAGTAACGGCTCCGTCGTCGGGCCGCGGTGGAACAGGACGAAGGACAACGGTGCGCCGCAGTAGATGAGCTCCCCCTCCCCCACCGGCAAATGGACGGCGGCCACACCCTGACTCAGGACGAACTTCCGGTCACCTGTGCAAAACTGAGCCAGGTCCGTGGTCTGCTCCGGCTGCCGCGGCGAGAGCAACATGCCCTGGAGGTGGAACAGGTCGATGGGTGGCTCACGGTCGAGACCGCGGAGGATCGGGTGGTCGGCCGCGGACAGCAGGGCGTCGGTCTCATTGGGCACGCGCCCGCGCACAGACACGAGCCGGGGCAAGGGGGCGGGTCCCTGCAGCCCCGCCCAGACCTCCACATAGGCCCGCCCTCCTGCAGAGAGCCACTGTGTCAGCGCGGGGTCCAGAGCGCCTCGGGTCGACATCGGGCACGAGAGCAGCAGCACGTCGAAGCCCTCGAGCACCGCGGAGTCGGCCAGCTCCCAGGGGAACACGCGCTCGTGCGGCATGCCCCGGGAGGTCAGCAGGCCGTCGAGCCCCGAAGGATAGTCGCCACCGACGCCGATGCGCAGCGGGGCCGGGGGTGTGGAGGCGGGCTGCGCGATGCCTGCAGAGGCGAGGGCGCAGGTCATCAGGGCCGCGACGACGACCGCGATGCAGGGGCGAGCACGGAATGTCATGTGAGAGGGCCTATCGTCGGACTGGATGCCTGCATGGGCGCACTTCTTGACGCTGAAGGCGAGTTCTGGGGCTGGTCCCGGCCGTTGGCTCCCGCGCCGTTGGCAGCCCCGTCTATCGGACTTTCCGGGCCGACTCGGTTCCGCATTGCGGAGCCGCCGCCTGGCCGTGGCGGCGACCCGAGGCGAACCCTCGCTCCGTGCTCGTCGCTTGGGGCGAAGCTTCTCCACAGCAATTGGGCCGGAGCAGCGCGAAGGCCCACATCCCCAGAAGTAGAACGCCGGATGCGGGCTTCGAGGTCCATCTGCCGGACGCCCGCCACCATTCGCCGTCCGGTTCCGTAGCGCCTGCCGTCCCTCAGGAGGCATGCGACCGATAGCCCGCGAACAGTGCGTCCATGCGGGCTCGGCCCGCCCTGACCTCAGACCATCCGGAGGTTCCCATGACAACGGCCACCGCCCTCGCATCCGTCGCCCTGCTTGCCGTGTCCGGCGCAGTGGCTCAGACTGCCGTCACCAATCTGCAGGCCACCTTCCGCGACGGGCAGGTGTTCCTCACGTGGGATGAGCCGGCCGGTCTCGGAGCCAAGCTCAGCGTCCTGAGGTCGCGGCAGCCCATCACCGCCCAGAGCGTCGGGGACGCGACCGTCATCGCCCATCACATCAGTCCCGGGTCCGCCCGCGACTGGTGGCTGAACCCTGAGACCTTTGGCAACCCTCTGCAGCCCGACCCCCAGACCGGCGCCAAGCCCCCCATCCGCCACGAAGGCTTCCTCATCATCTCCGGCGGCCCACGGCTCAACCCCGACAGCGGCCTGCATGTGCACACCGTCGGCGCCGACGAGACCGGGGCATTCTACTACGCGGTGGTGCCCTCGGGCGCGGGTGAGCAATGGAGCGCCCAGCTCGCACCGGGCCACAACTCCCTGGCACAGCCCGTCGAGCAACGTCCGGAGCCGATCGTGCCGATCTGGCAGGGCGAAGGCCCCGCCATCGACCCCGCGGCAGGACAGGGCAAGCCTCTGCACCTGATCCTGCACGCCAAGACCGGCCGCGGCGGCATGGACTACCTTGTCTTTGGGGACGTTTCCTTGGGCTGGCGCGAAGGCCTGCCCTTCAAGTTCGGGGTGCGCGTGACGGATACCGCGGTGGTTGTCAGCACCACCGACCGCACCTGGATCGACCGCATGTTCCCCGAGGGAAAGGACGGCTGTCAGAAGTTGACGCCGGCCATCCACAGCTTCTGGTACGGCTACAATGACCGCATCTACGACCCGGCGCTGATGCCGCAGGGGACGGTGGTCAACTACACCGAACGCCGGCTCCTGTGGCTCCTGGACTGGGTGAAGCGCACCTTCGGCACCGACGCGAACCGCACGTATTCCTACGGCAGCTCAATGGGTGGCTGTGGGAGCATCTCGTTTTGCCTGCGCCACCCGGAGATCTTCGCCGCAGTGCGGGCCCACGTGCCCATCGTTGCGTACGGTCAAGGCCCGGGCGGCAACAGTGAGGTCCGCGTCGTGGCCGAGACCGGCGGCATGGAGATGCCCACCAATGACGGGGTGACCGTCCGGGAGCGGCTGGACGGCACGGCCTTCGTCAAGTCGCACCCGGACGACTTGCCGTTTCTCGTCATCACCAACGGTCGTCAGGACGCCTCGATCCCCTGGGGCAAGAACCCCGACTTCTACCGGGCCCTCCGCGACGGCCGGCACGGCTGCGTCGTGGCGTGGGATAACGGCAGCCACAGCACCTGCGGAAAGCACATGCCGGCGGACATCAAGGCGCTGGACAACCTGAACGCCTTCCACCGCCTGTTCGCCCTGAACCAAAGCTACCCGGCCTTCAGCAACGGCTCGCAGGATGGCAACCCGGGCAATGGCGAGCCGGCGGACGGCGACCCGGAGGGGTACTTTGGTCGTGGCCTGACGTGGGATGTGCCGCTCGACACGGCAAAGCGCTATGAGGTTGCCATTCGCTGGACGCTGGATGCCGCGGCCCTGCCGGTGACGGTGGACGTGACGCCCCGGCGCGTGCGGGCCTTCAAGCCCCGGCCGGGGCAGACGGTGACGGCGCGCAACATCGACATCGCCGCAGGTCAGACGGTGCAGGAGGCCACGCTGACGACCGACCGTAACTGGCCGGTGACCTTCGAGGGGTTCAGGGTCAACGGGGAAGAGGGGAACCGGTTGGTGTTGGAGGTAGGGGCGTAGCCTGCAGAACCCACGAGACCTCCGGCGAGGGGCACCGGAGGTCTCGTGCCATCACGACAGAGCAGCTATTCGGCGACGGGGTTGAACATGCGCTCGGTGAGATTCTCCGGCTTCTCCCACTTGGCGTGGCCGTCGTAGAAGGCGATGTTCATGCCTTCATTGTGCCGGGCGTGACCGAAGTAGAACCCGCCGGCCTTCACGTTGGCGATCCAGTTGGCGTAGGAGTAACTGGATGATAGGCCGGGGTTCGGGCCGCCCACTGCGCCGTACTGCGTCTCGCAGAAGTAGACCTTCTCCGCCGGGGCATTGACACTGGCGTCCTTCAGCCAGAGCCAGTAGCCGGCGTCCGTCACCGGGCCTCCGACCGGCACGTACCAGTTCATGCCAATCCCGGCTTCCGGCCGGTGGGTGGAGTCTCCGGGCCAGCCGGCGGAAGTGTATCCCACCACGGTGCTGGAATCCGCCGACGGACACATGAAGATCTGGACATTCTTGACGTACGGCATGAGCAGCCCGCCCCACCAGTTGCGCGCCGTCACGCCGAACTGGTCGGTGGCGTTGCCACACCAGGCCGCACAGGGGCGTTCGTCATAGTCGGATCGGTACATGGCGGCGCCCAGACCGATCTGCTTCATGTTCGACAGACAGGAAGTCTGCCGGGCCTTCTCCCGGGCTCTGGCGAACACGGGGAAGAGAATGGCTGCGAGAATGGCGATGATGGCGATCACGACAAGCAATTCGATGAGCGTAAACCCTTTGCGCACTACGGTCGACCTCCTTGTGGTCCCCGCGCCCGTGCCGTCTCACGGCTCCGGGCCAGCGGGCGTCGATGTGAACTTGCCCCAACGGATGCTCGATCCACGGGTGTCTGCTGGACCCCGGGTGCGGTCGCGCCTTTCACGCTGCCCGCACCGGATCTTCCCGGCTCTCAAGCCTCCGCGAGGCCCTGCATAGGTACCCTACCGCAGTGACCGGGAGTCCTCAAGCGATGTTTCCGCGACTACCGCGATGGACGATAGGACTCGAAGCACGAAGCACGACAGTCGTCGGACTGCGTCAATAGGGACCCGGCATTCGCTGCATTCTTGTGGCATTGGGTAGGCTACCGGAGCCGACACGAGCCGGCGGGTGCCGCCTGGTCTCCGAGGGATGGAGCGTCGGCAGCACCGCCGTGGTGCGGGAGCAGTGTGGGGGCACATTCAGTAGCGGCGTCGCTGACGGTGGAGGGCAGCGCCCCGGTGATGCTGGAGGGGTCCCCCATCACGGCAAGGCAGGCGAACCGTTGGGCGCCGGGGAGGTGAGAGGGCTTGAAGTTCACTCTTCCCGGCCCCACCCGATCCTGCGGATCGTCCGGGGCCGGGAGTAGTGGGGGGGCCTCCGCCCTCAGAACTCCGTCGCGCTGGAGAACTCGAAGCCCTGGATCCTCAGGGGCGGCGCCCAGACGTAATCGAACTGCTCCCCCTCGGCGCCGATCATGTCTACATCGCTCAGAGCTTCAAGGATGCTTTGGGTGAAGCGTAGATTCCTGACCCCGCCCACGATCTTGCCCTTCTCGATGAGGAACGTGCCGTCGCGGGTCATGCCCGTGAAGATGGTCTTCACCGGGTGGATCATGTTGGTATAGTGGAAGCGCGTGACCAGGACGCCGTGCTCGGTGGCGGCGATCATGTCCTGCACCGAGTACTGCCCCGTGTTCATGAACACGTTCAATGGCACGGGCCCCCAGGTATTGGGCGCCGGCAGGGCGTGCCCGGTGTTCCGAGCGCCCTGCTCGCGCCCGGCGGTATACGAATCGTACGGCACGGCCTTCAGGACTCCATTCTCGATCATGCTCACCCTTTGCCTGGGCACGCCCTCGTAGTCGAAAGGCAAGCGACCGCCGCGGGGGTCGTGGCCGTCGTCCCAGAGGGAGATGCTGTCTCCGCAGACCTTCTCACCGATCCGGCCGGAGGTGAAGGAGCGCCCCTCCTGATGGGCCAGGGCGTGCAGGTCGTAGACGGCCAGGGTGCCGAGGAGGTCGGTCACGGCCAATGGCTCGAGGATGACGGTGTACCTGCCGGGCGGGAGGTCTCGTGGCTCGGCGCCCAGCAGGGCCTTATCCGCCGCGCGGCGGCCCAGCGTCTCGGCGGACAAGGCGCCCACATCATCGCTCTCGGCCTCCGCGAAGCCGCTGGAATCCTTGCCCTGCATTACAACCCTCATACGACCGGCGGACCGGGCGAAATACGCCGTGACGCCCAGGGAGTTGGCGACCGCGACGGCGTCGGTGCCGGTCATCACCTGCCCCGCGGCGCTGAGGCCCTCCGCCGCGGCGATACCGACCATCTGCCGCACCGCCGCCGCACGCTCCTCGGGCCCGAAGTCGACGGTGGCCTGCACGGGAGCCAGGTCCGTGTCCCTCGTGGCCGCGATGGGCTCAGGGAGCGACACGAAGTCCTCGAGGTCCTCGGCATGGCGGGCGAGGCTCAGCGCCCGATCCGCCAGATCGCGCAGGGACTCCTCGGAAGGGTCGTCCGTACTCGCCACGCCGATCTTCTTGCCCACGATGGCCCGCATCGACACACCCACGGAGCTCTTGTGCACGTTCTGATGGATGGCATTGTTAGCAAAGCGGGTGAGGCCCGATTCGTCGGCGCTGACGAGCACCTCCGTCTGCTCGGCGGCCGAGGCCTCCAGAGCGCTGCGGGCGATGTCCAGCAGCCCTTGCTTGTCACTCATCGTCATCGGCCCCCTCGTCCTGCATGACTCCCGCCTGCACGCCGCGGAACCTGGCAGGCGCGATGCCGTGGCCCACATGGGCGCACTGGCCCGGCTCGCCCTTGCCGCAGTTGGGCACTCCCCAGATGATCCACTCCCCCTTCGCCTTGCCGGCGATGGCGTCGCAGGCCCCCCAGAACTCCGGGGTGATGCCCTGGTAGGTGGCGTCCCGCAGCATCCCGCCCAGCTCGCCGCCCTCGATCTCGTAGGCCACCTCCGTGCCGAACTGGAAGTTCAGTCTCTTGTCGTCGATGCTCCAGGAGGTGTTGGTGCACAGCAAGAACCCGTGTGAGGTGTCGGCGATCATCTCCTCCAGAGTCCAGTCGCCGGGGAGCAGGTTGATGTTTGTCATGCGGACCAGGGGGATGTGGGACCACCCGTCGGCGCGCATGGCCCCCTGGCTGACACGGTCGATCACCGGCGCGGTCTCACGGGAGGTCAGATACCCGCGGAAGATGCCGTCTTCCACGATCTGGGTGCACTGGCCCGGTACGCCCTCATCGTCGTAGGCGAAACTTCCCAGCCCGCCCTCCAGGGTGGCATCGGCGGTGATATTGACGATGTCCGAACCGTAGCGGAAGTGGCTCTGCAGCTTGTCGGGAGTGAGGAAGCTGGTGCCCGCGTAGCTGGCCTCGGTCCCCAGCACGCGATCCAGCTCGATGGGGTGTCCGCAGGATTCATGAAGCTGCAGGGCGGCCTGGGAGCCCTCGAGGATGATGTCGAACTTGCCCCGGGGGAAGTGGGGGGCCGAGAGCAGCTCACAGGCCTCCTTGGCCACGCGCTCCGCCTCGGTGGGCAGATTGAGCTCCTCCACCAGCTCCCAGCCACGGGTGCCCATCTGGCCACCGTGGGAGGAGGGGTATGAGCGCTGCTGGCTTTGGCCCGAGTCGGTGGCCGTAGCCTCGATCCCGGCGCCGGTTTCGATGCGGTCCTGGTAGATCGCGGCGCCCTCGGTGCTGGCAAAGAACTTCTCCTCATGCAGAGCGACCACGAAGCCCTGACGCAGCCGAACGTCCGCGGCCGCGGCCATGGCGCGGTCGCAGTCCATGAGCAGCGAAATGCGCTCCTCCAACGGCACCTCGAAGGGGTCTGTCTTGGCGCCGTGAGGGACGCGGGCTACGGCGGGTTCCAGGGGCGAGAGTTCCACGGGCGCTTTGGCCGTAGTGGCGCCGGCCCGGGCGATGCGCACCGCCAGCGTGGCCGCCTGCCCGATCGCCTCGGCGTCCAGGCGTGAGCTGGCCGCGAAGCCCCAGGCACCATCCGCAATCACCCGGATGCCGATGCCGCGGCTGTGCTCGGAGGTCAGTTGGTCCACCGAGCCGTTCTTGGTGCCCACCCGCTCGACGCGTTCGGAGACGTAGCGCGCGTCGGCGTAGGAGGCGCCGGCCTCGACGGCGGCCTCCAGGGCGGTCCGACACAGGTCCTCCATCAGCCCATCCCCCCTTTGGATATCGATAAGCGTGGGAGTCTTCGCCGACCGGGCGGGTAGTCCTGCACGGGGAGCGAGCCGTTCGCCCGGCGCGCGAGATGGTCTCCGGCGCGGATCATCTGCGCTCTGCCCCGGAAGGATTTCCTCTTGATGTGCCGAACAACAAGTTTTGACGGCACCCGCTGCCGTCTCCCCGATTTGTCGAGAAGCCGCGTGCGTCTCGCAGGGGCTCACCCTGCACGGGGAGGGCGCCACGGCCTTGCCTGTTGCATTTTCGCTAGGAAATCCTATACAATGGCGGCCTAGGACAGTTGGCCCCGAGGCTTATTCCGGCGGGGGAGCCTGTCAGGTCACGGGGCCGTGTGCCGCCGGGGGCGCTGAGTGCCTTCGGTGGGGAGATACCGGCTGGGGATGGCTTGGCGGCAGGAGGCGCGGGCGCTCAGGCCGGTCGCGTGCTACTTGCACGGCGGCCGTCGACGGAGGGAGTGACGTCTAGGTGGACGAGATCATCGTGACCGGTGGAAGGCCACTGGCCGGCAGCGTAAGGGCGAGCGGCTCCAAGAATGGAGCCCTGCCTCTGCTGGCGGCTTCGCTGCTCATTGACGGCACCACAGTCATCGACAACCTCCCGGATATCCATGACGTCGCCACTATGATCAACATGCTTCGGGCCCTGGGCGCCAAGTGCGACTTCATCGGCCCCACGAAGCTGCGGATCGACGCCAGTAACATCACCTCGGTTGCCGCCCCCTACGAGCTGGTGCGGATGATGCGCGCCTCGTTCTACGTGGCCGGCCCGCTACTGGCCCGCTTCGGGGAGTGTGAGGTACCGCTGCCCGGCGGCTGTGTGATCGGGTCGCGCCCGGTGGATTTCCACATCCAGGGCTTCAAGGCCCTGGGCGCCGATGTGACCGAGAAGCATGGTGTGGTGAGAGCCACCGCCTCGCGGCTGCGGGGCACGCGGATCTTCATGGACCCGCGCCTGCGCAGTGTGGGGGCGACGGTGAACATCATGCTCGCCTCGGTGCTGGCCGAGGGCACCACGATCATCGAGAACGCCTCGCGCGAGCCGGAGGTCTTCGCCTGCCAGGACTTCCTGGTGCGCTGTGGCGCGCGCATCGAGGGAATCGGCAGCGCGACGGTGGTCATCGAGGGTGTGGACAAGCTGCACGAGGCGGATGTGCGCGCCATCGGTGACCGGATGGAGACGGGCACCTTCCTATACGCAGCGGCCGTGGCGGGTGGCGACATCACCGTGGAGGATTGCCGCCCGGACCACATGGAGATCATCCTCGACGTGCTGCGACGTGCCGGTGCCGGCGTCACCACAGGGGAGGACTGGGTTCGCCTCCGCGCCGTGGGGCGCCCCCTTCCGGTGGACATCATGACCGCCCCCTATCCGGGCTTCCCTACCGATCTGCAGCCCACCCACGGGGTGCTGGGAGCCGTGGCCCGGGGCACCACAATCATCGAAGAGACCATCTTCGACGCGCGCTTCAACTACACCGACGAGCTGGCGCGCATGGGTGCCCATATCCGCATCGTGGACAGCGCGGCGATCATCAAGGGCCA
>CAYRFY010000011.1:12634-14841 GCA_964423635.1 uncultured Armatimonadia bacterium
CTATGCGGCGCCCGTTGAGGCCACGGACATCCGGGCCGGAGCGGCCCTGGTGATCGCGGGGCTCGCGGCGGAGGGCCAGACGGAGATCAGCGGAGCCACGTTCCTGGACCGGGGCTACGACAACATCGAGGCTAAGCTCGCGGCTCTCGGCGCGGAGATCACCCGGCGCAGCGACGCCCAGAGCAGGAAACCGCTATGCTTGGCCTAGGCGACCGCCTGGGCATTGACCTTGGCACCGCCAACATTGTGGTGTTCGCCCGCGGCCGCGGGGTCGTCCTGCGTGAGCCCTCGGTCGTGGCTGTGGAGCGGCGACTGAGGCGTGTGCTGGCCGTGGGCGAGGAGGCCCGCGAGATGCTGGGGCGTACCCCCGGCAACATCGTGGCCATCCGACCGCTGCGCGACGGGGTCATCGCCGACTATACCATCACCCGCGACATGCTGGCCCACCTCATCCGCAGGGCCTGCGGCCGCCGCGGGCGCCTCTTCAAGCCCCTCGTCGTCATCTGTATCCCCTCCGCCGCCACCAGCGTCGAGAAGCGCGCCGCCCTCGACGCCGCCAGATCGGCAGGCGCCAGAGAGGCCATTCCCATCGAGGAGCCGATGGCCGCGGCCATCGGCGCCGGCCTCCCCATCGAGATGCCCGGAGGCAATATGGTCGTCGATGTCGGTGGCGGCACCACCGATATCGCCGTCATCTCGCTGGGAGGCATCGTCGTCAGCGACTCGGTGCGCATTGGCGGCAACCATCTGGATGAGGCCATCTCCCGCCACATCCGGCGGGTCTACAGCTTCGACATCGGAGAAGTCACCGCCGAGCGGATCAAAATCAGCGTCGGCTCGGCGTACGATCTGTCGCAGGAGATGGAGATCGAGGTCCGCGGTCGTGACATCATCTCGGGCCTGCCGAAGGTGGTCACCGTCAGCTCCGTCGAGGTGCGCTCGGCAATGTCCGAGGGCGTCTCGCAAATCGTGGCCCGCGTCAAGACGATCCTGGAGCATACCCCTCCCGAGCTGGCCGCCGACATCATCGAGCGCGGCATTACCCTCACCGGCGGCGGCGCCCTGCTCAGGGGCCTCGACCAGCTTCTCGAGCTGGAGACCGGAATCCCCGTTGTTGTCGCCGACGATCCCATCAGCTCAGTAGCAGTAGGCACCGGGAAGGTGCTGGACAATATCGAGAAGCTGCTGCTGGGCATCCGCTCCTTCGGCTGACCGGCGCGGCAGACCGCCGACGTCTCTATCCGACCTCGCGCCCTGCACGCCTGCACGCCCCCCTACTTGACGAACAGCCCCGGGTCCTGCCTCAGTCGCGGAATCATGACCTCGCAGAAGGCACGGGCATCCAGTAGCCGCAGATCCGCCGGCCCCGCCTTGCCCACCCTCAGAATCCCCTGCTCGACGAGCTCGGGCTCCAGACGCGGGTAGTCCCTGGGCGTCCCATACAGGTGGATGCGCAGCGGGGTACCGAGCTCTCCCCCGTCCGGTAGCACGACCCTTGCCGCCACCGGCTCCGGAACGCAGACGTACGGGACCCCGGCCAGTTCCTCCACGTGGTGGCACAGCGTATTGGACGAGAGGGTGACACCCACGAACAGCACCTTGCCCAGGGCCAGGCGCAGGCGGTGGAAGGGCGAACCGCTGCCACATGGGGTGGAGCACCGCTGGTGTCCGGCGGTGCACCAGCTTGCCAGCGCCCCCAGAGCGCACACCGAGTGTGTCGCCCCCAGACTGCGCACAGCGCCCGGCAGCTTCCTGGCCGTCTCCGGAATGGCTCCCGTCCAGCAGGGGTCCTGGTGGGGACGGAACACGGGAGGATTGTCCGCACTCAGTTGGCTCTTGCCGGTGAAGGTGGGGAAGATGACCGTGCCGCTCTCACCCACCGCCGCCCGGAGGGCGTGGATCACCGTGGCGGCACCGCCCTCGACGTGGCCCAGGGAGGACAGCGAGGAGTGCACCAAGACGGTGTCGCCCGGACGCACGCCCAGGCGTCTGAGTGCCGCGATGAACCCTGCGGTGCCGATCCAGCTTTGCCTGCTCCGGGCGTCCATCCTGCGTGTCCTCTCATCCCGGGACGCCCGGAAGCAGACTAACCCGCTTTCGTCTGCTGCTCCGGCACGTCCAGTGGTTCCTCGCAAGTGGCCGCCGAGCCAAGAGGTGTTATCAAGACGGCGGCACGCTTGGAGACCAGTACGGCCTCACGCAGGTCA
>CAYRFY010000011.1:14851-28646 GCA_964423635.1 uncultured Armatimonadia bacterium
CGCCCTGCCGAGGCCGGATAGGATACGCGGACGCCGGTGACGGCGACGTAGTCCAACGAGGGGTCGTTGAACAGGTCGCTGACCCGCTGGTTCTGGCGCACCGTCACCTCGCCATCCAGGATCGTGCCGCCATCGAGCATGATGCACACGCGCTCTCTGCTGGACAGCCCCTTCATGGCGTTGGCGTACACGAGACAGGTCTTGCACGCATCCCGTGGCCGGTCGCAGCAGGGAGAGACCGTCATCTCCCAGCAGTTGCGGCCCACCTCCTTGGCCCGGCAACCCTTGCAGATGTTGCCTGCCCGCGGATGCACCTCGGCACACATGCACCCAAGCTCTCCGGCGATGTCCGGCTGTGCCAGACCGTCGAACGGCTTCATGAGCAACGCCCCCCGTCTTGTTCGGCGAAGACACCACGGTGATGTCCCATTCCTTCATTGGCCCAAATCGCCAATTCTTGAGTCACCACCGCGCCCGGAGCCTTTCTCAGGCCCCGGGCGCCGGAGCGTTGCCTCTTGGGCAAAGGACCCGTCAGCGGACCATGACGGTCTTCCGCGCGTCTTCTCCGAGCACCTCAACGGTGGCCGCCTGTCCCTCGGGCAGATACCTCTCCGCCACCGGGCCGGCCACGACCTCGCCATCGATGGTCACCTGCGCCGATCCGGCGGCCACCAGCAGGAGACTGCCTGCCCCTTGCCGGACGGTGCCCACCGCCGCCGGCGGATCGGCCAGGAGAAACTCGATGCGCGCCGCGACCTGCCGCCGCAGGCGATCCGCCACCGTGGCGTCATCGCTGACCAGGGCCGGACTGAGGGCCACCCGACTCACCAGCTCCTGCACCTGGCGCTCCCCGCCCAGCCGCTCATCCTCCACACCCAGTCCAACCAGCGCGGCATCCTGCCGCTCCTGTAGCAGGCTCAGCAGGTCGTAGTCCTCCACTCCCTCCCTGTACACGGCGAAGCGGATGCTGCCGATCGGGGCGCCGGTGCGATCCGGGGTGGGGTACAGAAAGAAGCCCCCGCCGTTCTGGGGCGCGTACTGATTGGCCACCGTCCACGGGTCGCTCTTCCACTGGCTCACCGCCCACCACTCCACACCCGTGATCCCGTAGCGCTTCAGACGCCAGGGGAAGTGGCGCATGAGCAGCGACGAATCGGCCACATCCATGCTGTAGAGGCTGTTATCATAGGCCCAGAGCTCGGCGCCGTGCTCCCGGGCCAGCTCGGCCTGCCGCTCGGAGTACCGGCTCGGCCAGGGCAGGCACCAGATGTCCACCAGGTCCAGCAAAGCGTCATTCACTCCGGCGGTCAAGTAGACTCCGGCGTCCGGCGCCGCCTCCTTCACCAGCCGCGCGATATGGATGCAGTTCGCCGTCATCTCATCGTTCTGTGGCTCGTCCCAGACCTGCCAGATGGCGTCCTGCATGACCCCGGCCGAACGGAACGCCTCGGCCACCTGCCGGCAGTAGCTCATGAAGGCCTCGTCGAACTGCGGGCTCAGCAGATCGAAGCCGTTCCACTTGCCGTCCTTGGCATAGAACCCGCTGGCATCGCCGAGGAACACCGCGGGGGCATTGAACACATGGAAGTCGTAGGCCTTAAGCTTGCTCTTCACCGCTTCGGGGAACTTGTCGGCATCCACCACGATCTCGCCGTCCCGGACCGAGACCGACAGGCCGCCCACGTAGGACGAGCCCGAGCAGCGATGGTCGCGCAGGGCCTGCAGGAAGAGATGCTCGTAGCCCTCGTGCTGCTGCCAGATGCGGGCGATGGTTCTCAGAGTGGGTCTCTGCGGGAGGTCGAAACCGTAGACCTGGAGCTTGATGGGTACCTCGGTCGCGAGGCCCTCGGCGGCCAGTGTCATCCGGCAGAGGTAGTCGCCGGCCGGGGTGCCCGGCGGGACGTGGGCGGTGACCCAGATCGACCGCGTCTCTCCGGCCGGGATGTCCAGGGAGGTCTCGGTGAGCAGAGGATCCGGCGTAGGGCCGCTGCGCCCACGCCCCGAAGTGGGGTACGCGATGTCGATCAGGCCCACGAAGTTGGCGGCCATGACCTCCTGCCCCAGCGTCACCGGTCCCGCCGGAGCGCTGAAGGAGAAGCTCAGCCCCGTAAGATCGCGGTCGGCACGGAGGCAGACCTGGGCGGTCTCGTACTCCCCTCCGGCGGCCGCAAGCTCCAGGCCGTCCACCTCTCCCTCGGGCGCGATCTCGTCCGGGTAGACCTTGCGCAGAGGCCCTTCGGTCCACAATGAGACTCCGGGCGAGGGCTCAGGCAGACGGCCGCCGCTCTGGGCCACCATCCAGTCGCGCGGGTCCACGGCCTCCAGGGCGATGTCGTCCACCAGCACCTCGGCCCCGGCGCCCCGGACCCAGAAGGTGAGCGCGATCCCGCCCCAGTCCGGGTGGGCGGCGAAGTCCACCTGATAGCGGTACCACTCGCCCACGCCGGCGTCGAGATTGGGCCGGAAAAAGCGCCACCCGTGCTCCTCCCACGGGCTCAGGGCCCGCCCGGCCTTGTCCGTGGAGGCCACGCGCAGCTCGATCATCTCCGGCACCGTCACCGACTTGTACCACACCGACAGCGAAAAGGTCCGGCAGTCGTCCGGGAGCGCGATGTGCGCCGAGTTGGTGAGACCGACCAGGACCTTCTCCCCCTCGGGCACATTGGCGATGCGCGCACAGCCCGCCCCGCCGTGCGCGCCCTCGGCGGCAATGGAGACCTCGCCGTGCGCAAAGCCCTCGGGCCGGATGACGCTCCAGCCCTCCATTCCCGCCTCGAAGTCGCCATTGGCGACCGGCACCGGAACGGCCCAGGCCGCGACAGTGCAAAGCACCGCCAGCACCAGCGTACAGCGAGCTATTGGCGCCATGCTACTTGCCCTCCTCGCGTCCGGGGAACATCCAGTCCTCGCGGTCCACGTCGGTGAACACCACCTGGGTGACGCCGGGGGGCACGCCTACATCCACCATGGCCTTCTCGATGGCCTCAGCCACCTGTCGCTTCTGCTCTGTGTCCCGGCCCCTGTACCATTTGACCTCAACCATGGGCATGGCAAGCGCCTCTCTCTTCTTGTGGTTGGGGTGTCGTAGCCTTGCGGCAAACACACCGGCGGCCGTCGTCCTCCCCTGCCGTTACCGAACCACGACGGCCTTCTGCCCGCTGTCGCCCGAGCGCCAGGCGGCTTCGGTGAGCTGAATGACGCGCAGACCACACTCGGGCGGAGCCTGAATCTCCTCCTCGCCCCGGATGGCGGCGATGAAGTTCTCGTCCGGCGTCCAGGTGCGGCCCAGGTCCTCGCCGGCGATAACCTGCTTTTGCTCCCCGCCCTCCCACAGCCAGACATCGTTACCACGGATGGCTAAGGTGGCGTCCTCGCACCACATGGTGATCTCCTCAAAGAAGTTCACCGCATGGCCGACGACGGCGAAATTGGCCTGGGCGCCGCCGTCGAACTTGACGGCCATGGCCGTGAGGATGTCGATCTCGGCCCCGAGGTTATCGATGAAGGCGAACACCTCGGCCGGTTGCAGGTCGGTCATCCACAGGATGATATCAAGCAGGTGGCTGCCGGAGTCATTGAGCTGGCCGCCGCCGGAGAGGGCCATCTTCGAGCGCCAGGTCCCGCGCCCCACCTGGCCCCGGTACCAGTTCTGCGACTGCAGACAGGAGATGAAATGACACTTGCCGTACTGCCCGCCGCTGATCTTCTCGCGGCAGTAGCGGTAGGGGGCCATATAGTGCCTCTGGTACGAGACGCCCATGGTGAGCCCGGTCTGGTTGACCTTGGCGATGACGTCCTTGGCGTGCTGGACCTCGCAGACCATGGGCTTCTCGCACAGGACGTGGAGGCCTTTGTCCAGGGAGGCCATGATCTGCTCGTAGTGCGAGGTGTGGGGGGTGGAGATCTCCACTGCATCCATCTGAACTTCGGCCAGCATCTGCTTGTAGTCCGAGAACTGGGGGAGCTTGGCCAGGCTCGGATGGGCTTCGGCGGTGGCGGCCAGGGAAGCTTCGGCGGTATCGCAAAGCCCGACGATCTGTACGCCGTCGATCTTCTGGAGCCTGCCCATGTGCCCGCGCGCATTGCCGCCGCAGCCGATCATGCCGACGCGAATCTTGTCCAGAGCCATGAGACTTGAGCCTCTTTCCTGAGGGGAGTTCCGGCCGGGGATTCGGGGCGCGCCCCGACCGATACCGGCGCCATCCGGGAGCGCCGGAATGGCTGGGGCAGGTTTCCCCGGAGGCGACCCATCACCCTCCTCCGGGGTCTGGGCAGATGCGGCGGCGCTTTCTACGACTGAGGCGGCTCTCCAACCCGTGGCATGTCGCCCGTCGCGACTTGCCGGGCACTGCTGCGCGGCCGCCCGCCGGCGGCACATCGAGAAGGGCCGGCGAAGTGCGCGCCAGGGCGCGGGGACCGGGACATACTACTGCCACCGATGCCCGATGACGCACAGGGCGCGAGACTTCGGTGACCAAAGCCGATAATGGAGGTGTTCACGGTGGCCAGTCTGGTTCGAGAGTTGCCGGTGTCCGGCAGCACGGAGATCACGTCGTCCATTCCGGGAGCGAATGCGTGGGCCTCGCCCGACTGCAACGCATTGGCGTCGTGGCGTCGCGCAGACTTGCTGGGTGTGCGCCCGATGACGCTGGAGTTCGCGCCCTCCCTGGCCTGCAACGCGGCCTGTACGGAATGCCCGTACCGGGGTGCCCGGGAGGCGTCCGGATGCGGCCGTATCGCGCGGGGCGAGTTCGCCCGGGCCGACGACACGCTTGTGTCGTCGCTGGATCTGGCCACCTGCGTGCTGGAGCGCGCCACCGTCGCCGGGGTGCGCGGCGTCCTGTGGACCGGCGGAGGCGAGCCGCTGGTGACGCCGGACGTGGTGGCCATGATCCGCAGAGCCGCCGAGATGGAGCTGGCGCAGATGCTGTACACCAACGGCATCCAGCTCGGAGTGCATCCGGATCTGGCGCGCGAGCTGCTGTCGCCCCTGTCGGGTCTGCACTATCTACGCATCAGTATCAACGCGGTTGGCGAGGAGGTGGCGAAGGCCTTCTCGGGAGCCACGGCCGAGGACGTCCGCGCCCAGATCCAGGGGCTCGCCAACTGCCTGGCCGCGCGGGCCGACCATGTCTACCCGGGCCCACGACCCGCGGTGCGCGTCAGCATGGTCGTCGACCACAGAAACGTCGACGACATCCCCAACGTAGCGGCGGCCGTGGCCGACACATACCGGCAGTTCGCCGGCGGCCGCCACCCTCTGGATCACTTCCTCGTCAGACCACTCACCCATCACGGCCGCGAGACGTATGCCCTCAAAGATCACGAAGCCGAGCTGTGCACGCAGATCCTCGGCCGGCTAGGCCGCAACGGCGACATGCGCGGGACGCTACAGAATGCGGGCGTCTCTGTCGCCCTGGGCTACGGCCTGGCCGACATCGATCGCGGCGACGTCTCCAACCACGAGGAATGGGTCGGCACTCAGTACGCCGGCTGCGGCCGGTGCTGGGCCAACGGCCTGTTTCTCACCGTCGGTCCCGATGCCACGGCGTACCTCTGTGTCGACCGCAACTGCGACCCGGACTACGCCATCGGGAACCTCCGCGACCAGAGCGTGGAGCAGGTCTACGACAGTCCGGCGCGCCGGCGACTGCTCGACCGCGTCCACGCGGGCGTATGTGGACCCACCGTCTGCCCGCCCACCTGCCGAGCGCGACGGCTCAATGCCATCGCCGACAGGGCACATCGTGGCGGCGTGTCCCAACGGGACCTGGCACACGTTCGCAATCTGGCCAGCGACACTCCGCCGCTATTACTGGGATGAGTCGCTATCAGTTACATCACGTTCGAATCGATACTTTGTTGCTTTCTATAGGAGGAATATGTCTCTAATTGGTGTATGATGAGTTCGTGCTGGGGTGCCATCGCGACGCTGTCGCAACTATCTCAGGCAGAGGAGGGACCCATCATGAGCGTCTGTGTTGTCATCGTGCCGCAGTGGATGAGAGACCTCAACTACACCGCAGACAGCATCGTGTCGGTCAATGCGTTTCTCAGGGACGCAGAATTCGCCGGTGCTCTGGGTGCCGAAGCCAGGCCGGACGCGGACATGGAGAAGGTGGTTGCTCGGCTGCTGAAGGTGCTGAACGGCCTGGGCCGATCGTACGATCCCCAGGCCATCAGCACGGTCCGCAAACTGCTGGCGGAGGCCGCGCTGCGCCGCAACCAGGTAGAAGTCCTGAAAGCGCTGGAGCGGTTCCAGACAAGGGGGCTCGAGGAAGACACGAAGCTGCGCCTGAGTGAGGATGGTCTTTGCGAGATCGAGGAGCTCATCGAGAAGCTGATCGCGGGGTCGGACGGGAAGGGGTCGTTCTCGGGCCCCCGTCGTCTCAACGGCGGGAATGCCGCCATCACCTGCGAGCGGGCCCGGTACTACGGCTGCCGGTCTGACCACGACATGCCCGCCTTCTTCTTCGCGGGCTCCATCGGCGAAGACTTCGACGCGTACGTCGGCGAGGTCGTGAAGAAGAGATGCGAGGCCCAGACGATCCCGGGCGTACTGTCTCAGTCGGCCGCCGCCGAGTTGGCACTGGTCAAGGAGGGTTTTCCGGACGGCCTGCGCGTGCCCCCGGGCGCGGCCTACCGCACCGTCGCCCTGTCGTCGGAACGCCGCAAGCTGATGCTCAACCTCTTCGCCGGTGACCGCAGCCCGCTGCTGGACCTGGCCGACGACAAAGGCAGGGGAGCCCTGAGCTTCCGGAATATCGCCGGGCGCATCTGCGATCACGCAGCCTTCCAGGAAGCGGAGGTGAAGGTGCTCGCGCTGGCCTCGACGTCGGCAGGGACGGCGGACGAATGGCTGCAGTTCGTCGCGGACTTCAGAGAGGTGTTCCGCAGCAAGTTCGGCGACATGTCCCGCCTCCTGCTGGCCGTCAGCACCAGCGGCTTCCGCAGCGACGCTCATGCGAAGGAGATGTTCGAGAAGATCTTCTGTCAGGCCGACCTGATCAGCCTCAGCATCGAGGAGCTGGAGAAGGTCCATGCCGCGGTGTGCGGGGCGAATCCGGAGATGTCCAGCGCCCACAAACTCCGCGATCTGCCCATGGCCAACGATGCGCTCAAGGTTGTCCACGCGCCGAGTGGTGCGATCATGGACGTGTTGCGGATCCCCAACGGGCTGCTGGACGACCCCGAGTACACGGCGCGGCCGATGGAATTCCTGTCCCAGTGTCTGCGCTGGGCGGTGGATGGCACCACCGCCGCTTTGGAGGACTCGGCCGGGCGCAGGTTCTCGGCCCAGCAGGTGCGCACCTACTCCGACGCGGTGCAGTACCGACAGAAAGAGGCCTTCAGCGTGGACTTCATCCACCCCGACCCCTTCCGGGAGCTCCCGGCGGGGATCATCGGCGCCCCAAGCCCCTACGTCGTGCGACGCCGCGGCGACCTCGTCGGACTTGGTGCCACATTCGATGGTATCCTGTTTGCCAACCTGCTCCGCAGGCCGTGATGGGGAGGCCGAAGGCCGGCTCCGGCAGAGCCTCCCCGCCCGCAGGATATCAAAGCTCCAGAGGGTTCATGTCCAGGTCGCCCAGCTTCTCGCTCAGGCACTTCCAGAGGCCTGACGGATCCGGCCCGAGGTCGCCCTGTCCCGTGAGTTGACTCACCATCCATTCGGCCGTGGGGGCATCCACGCACAGGCTATTGAAGGGACGTGGATCCAGCAGGCAGGCTCCCAGAATCGCGCTTCGCTTGGGCGGATCGGCGGCGCCACAGGCAACGGCGACGGCGCTCACGTCCTCCCTGGCCGCCAGTCGGCAGAGTTCCTCGTAGGGAAGCACCGCATAGGCGTCGCGCGCGTAGTCCCTCGGCCGCACGGGTTCGCCGTCTGCGGTGAAGTACTCGTAGTGCACGTCTCCCACTACGTCGGCCAGGCCCCCCCGGGACCCGGCCCCGACCAGGTACGCCTCGCGCTCCGGCAGGATGGAGAATCGTGACGTCCGCGCACCGATGCCCATGAACACACAGTGTGTCTGGCGCTTGATCTTCGCCAGCAGACCGCTGCGCAACTTCCTCTCCCACGGGGAGGCTATCCCCGTGCTCATCTGGCACAGCACCTGGGCCCGGTCTTCGGCCAATCCTAGATTCATGGCCAGCAACGCAACGATGGGCGGGCAGGTGCACGCCCCGGGACCGGGGATTGCGTCCATCCCGAAGACCGCAAGGTCCTGGTGAAGCTCACCGGGGGCGCGGACGCGACGTGCCACCTCCCACATCATCGTCCCGGCGCCGATGGATACCGCTCTGCGTTTCTGGCGACTGGAGCGAGAGGGCAAGAGGCTCTCCAGCCACCCGGCGGCCGCCGCGGCGACGCTGCCGTGGGTCGTGGCCTGCAGCCGCTCCCGGCGCCCGTCGGAGAGGCCATCCGGCCGCCCCAGCTCGGCGGCGGTGTCGCCCTCGAGAGGCACCACGACAATCCGGCGCAGCTTCAGCATGTCTTCCAGCATGTAGCACAGCACTGTGGCGTCGATGACGCTGCGGGGGAAGCGCATGGATAGGGGGCTGTCAGGCGAAGCGACCAGGCAGTCCCTGCCGACGGTGTCGCGGCTCGCCCCTACCACCTCGGCGATGGTCACCGACTCTCCCTTCTCAATGGCGGCCCGAAGGTCCGCGGGCCCCCGCTTGGCTGTGGTGCGCGCAGTCCCCACCGGCTGTCCCATGATGAACCGCCGCGTCATGCTCTCCACCCGGCGGTCATCGTCACGGGTCCGCTTGGCCCCGACTCCCGGCGGAGGCGGCAGGGACTGGGTCTGGTAACGCTTGCCGAGCAGCTCTGCAAGGCCTCGATCCGCGCGCAGGTCCTCCAGCAGATGGATAGCGCTGACGTCATCGGTGACCAGAACGTTGAAGGGTCGCTCGCACCTGGGCAATAGACAGGCCACCAGCAGAGCCCTGCGCTTCTCCCGGGCAAAGGCCGCGCCACAGACGGCGACGCAGTCGACCTCTGGATTCTGGGCACTTCGGGCCAGTTCACCCACATCGATCAGCGAGTAGTCGCGATGCGAGTACCGATTCGGCGTGAACACCCCGCGGCCCGTGATGAAGGCATAGTGCACGTCTCCCACGACCTCCGCGTCCTTGAGCTCTTTGAGGCGCCCGGCATCCATCAGACCCCGCACGCGCGCGGGCATCGACGAGCTGCCGGTATCCCATGCCCCGATACCCATGAACACCACGTTGATCTTCCGGGGGTCCAGTTCCTGTAGCTTTGCGTCGAGCATCTCCGCTCGCAGCTCTTCCGCCACCCTCTGAGGGTGTACGGCCCCCGGACCCGCCGGGCTCAGCAGATGCGCCAGGGCCCTGACGTTCTCCAGGGGTAGTCCCAGGTTCACCGCCATCAAGGGGGCGCTGGTGCCGGATAGCGAGAGCGCCTCCACTCCGGGCAGCCTGTCCAGCCCGTAGATGCGTGGCGCCGGCTCGGCATCGGCCGCCGGGCGCAGGGAACGGGCCATCGTCGCCACGGCGCGACCGGCGCCGACCCCAATACCGGTCACGGGGGGTCCGTACTGCAGCCGGTCCTCCAGATAGCCGGCGGCCACCTCGCTCACCAGGAGCGCCCCCGCTCGTGCATGGGCCCGGCGAGCGCTCTTGTCCCACGGGTACGCGGCGTCACTGGACACGATCCCGCGTACCGGTGCCAGATGGACTTCGTGCAGGCCGAACGTGACCTTAAGGGCGTTTGCCAGTTCGCGGTTGTACTCCAGCCTGCCGTGGTTCACCCGCAGTTGGCACGCATGCAGCTCGCTTTCGGACTTCAGCAGGTCCGCCACATCCGGCGCACCCAGGCCCAGACGTGCGGCGATGGTCTGGTGGTTCTGTTTGAGCATGTACCGACGCAAGAGAACCTCATCGTACTGGTCCAGACGCACGGCAGCTCCCTCCCTCAGATTCCCGATTCGGTCCGGCCGGTCCCCAACGCGACGGCGTCGTTTGCCAGTACGCCGTCCGCAGCCGCAACTCCTGCGAGCACCTGAGGCATGGACGGTGAAGACGCTTCGCCCGTCCATGCGTCATATCCCCGAAGGCCGCCGATATGCGCTGCCCGAGGTGCGCCGGCGGGTACCGTAGAGCCGGGACGGGGCATCGAGAGCCTGTCGCCTAAGTCAATTGGGCCGTCTACGTGCCTCGTTGCCATAGCTCGAGACGCGTAGAAGGAATGTCGTCATGGTCCTGTAGGCGTGTTTGCTCCGCATTCGGGACGCGGTCAACCGCGGGACATCACGCGGCCGCGCATATCCGAAAGTGCGAAAAAGCTATACCGACAGGCTCTCGAGCCACCGGGCCGGGGAGCCGGGTGGCAGCCGTTCCCGCCGCGCCGCCAACACCCTCACGGACGGCAGACCACCTCGACGCGTCCGGGAGGACACACCAACATCGGAGGCAAACCCATGTTACGTTCAGAGATCAACTCGCACATCCGGTGGGCCAAGGAGCTGTGCTCCCGGCACCAGGTCTACCTGCCGCCCTGGGGGTACTGGAGCCCCGAGGACTGGGCGGCCGCAGGACACGAGGTCGACGAGGTGCGCGACTGCATGATGGGCTGGGATGTGGCGGCCTACGGTCAGAAGGACTTCGCCCTAGTGGGCCTGGTGCTGTTCACCATCCGCAACGGGCACCCCGACCTGCCGGCGTACCCCAAGCCCTACTGCGAGAAGCACCTGTTCGTGGGCGAAGGCCAGGTCACGCCCTATCACTTCCACCGGCACAAGACGGAGGACATCATCAACCGTGGGGGAGGAAACCTGCTGACGAGGGTCTATAATGCCACCGCTGATGAGGAACTGGCAGACACGCCTGTGGCGGTCAACGTCGATGGACGCAGGTACGAGGTAGCCGCGGGCAGTACCATCAGGCTCACGCCGGGAGAGAGCATCACGCTCCCGCCATACTGCTACCACTCGTTCTGGGGCGAAGCCGGCCACGGCCCGGTGCTTGTTGGGGAGGTCTCCACCGTCAATGACGACAAGCACGACAACCGCTTCCTGGACGGCAACCCGCGGTTCGCGGTACCTCAGGAGGATGTCCCGGCCGTGCACCTGCTGTGCAATGAGTACCCGCCGGCACCAAAGTGATCGACGCCGACGGTCGCCGCTTGCGAATCACGCGGGCGACGCGGGCCCTTCCCGGGCCCGCCCCGCACCACAGGAGGACAAAACCCATGGAACCTCCGCAGCGAGTTCTCTTGGTCGATCTGGATGACTGCCTCATGGGCGCGCTATGGCCCTCCATGAACCGGCCCTACAGCCCCGTGTCGCGTCGCGTGCTCGCACGCTTTCTGAACACAACGGCGGACCACGCGATCGAGATCATCCCGCTGACCAACCGGCCTCCCGCCCAGCTCGCGGTCGCCGCGTCGATCCTCGGTACTCGCCTGTGCCTGACGGAGAGCGGAAGCAGCATCTGGTGCCCCGAGCACAACGTCTACCGCATCAACCCCCGCTATATGGACTACGCCACCACCGTTCGCCCGCGGATCATGGCCGCGATTGCGGCGCGGATCCCGCTGGACGTCGCGGGGCCGTACTTCGAGGAGGCGGGCAACAAGCAGTGCCTCGTCTGCGTCGTGCTCTCACCCCACGCCGTCGCGACGGGCACCGCGCTGCCGGTGCCGAAGCTGGCGGAGATCCTCCACAACGATCTGGCTTCCCTGCCGGTCACCGTCAAGGAGGGCGGAGGGGTGGACATCGTGCCGCGGGGCCTCACCAAGGAGGTGGCCCTGGAGTGGCTGGTGCAACTCTTCCCGGAGTTCTACGGGGAGCACGATCTGGACTGGCGCCGGGTGTTGTATGTGGACGATAATATGCCTCTTGGGGTCGCGCGTCATGTGACCCGGCGCGGCGGCCGGGTGGGCTGCCCCGCCAACGCAGACCCGCCCACCCGTCGGGTGATGGCCCAAGTCGGCGGGTGGATAGCGGAGGCCCGGTTCGAGGCGGGAGTGCTGGAGCTGGTGGAGCGGTGGTGTGCTCAGCCGCCGGGTTGAAGCGGCGGGCGATTGCCCGAGGACACCGCACAATGCCGGGCGAGACCGAGGTGTGTCAGATGCACGTGGAGATTCGCCGGACTCACGCGTATCAAAGCTGCGAGATACTGACCATTCCCTTCGAAGAGCTCGATGGCGTCCGTCTGTCCATGCCATGCGTGGATGCCCTTCGCCGGCAGTACGGGATCGTCCGGTTCGACCTCCCCGACTGGTGGGAGCAGGAGGTGGGCAAGAGGGCCCATAGCCTGGACCCGGCCGGGCCGCCCGCGGACCCCGCGGCGGAGGGGCATGTGCGCGACGGCTGGTACAAGGCCTCTCGCGGCCTGGCCGCGTACAAGCCCCACCCGGAAGAGCATCTCAGACATCTGGAACTGGCCACCGTGCCTGAGGGCGTGGCCGAGACGGCCGTCATCCCGCAGCGGCGGGTGATCCTGGTCGGGAACCGCAACATCGCCAACAACTTCGGGGTCGTGGCCTGGCACCGTGACTGGTGCCCGTGCACATTCGCCCTGCCCGGCGAGGTCCTTCAGAACCGCACCTACACCTGTCTGGTCTGGTGGCGGGATCGTCGTCTCTCGGTGGAGGAGTTGAGGCTCGCCGCCGACGGCGCCGTCGCCGGCGCCTCGGGCGAGGACCTGGGCGAGCAAATCGAGTGGGCCACCTACGGCAGTCCGGTGCTGCGCCACGGCCGGGTGCCCCGCATCGAGGACACGATCCACGAGTTCTACGACCTGCGCCACGTCCTGGCCTATGACGAGAACGTCCCCGCCGACGCCGATGACATGTGGGAGCTGTGGCGGCGATACCCCGACGGCTATCGGGAGAAGATGCTGGCGGCACTTGGATCGGGGAAGCCACGGTCGCGCTACATCCACAACTGCGTCGGGCTGGCCGAGGACGGCGTCATCATCCTGCAACGCCACGGCACCCTCGAGGAGATCGGCCACTGGGCTCGGCAGGCCGGGGCGCGAGACGCGGTGATCCTGGACAACGGGGGGAGCGTGTTCACCTGGGCCTGGTGGCCGTACCGGGAGACGCTGGGAGAGCACCGCATCACCGGCGGGTACATCCACCAGGCACCGGACTTCCGTCCGGCATCCGTCTCCGTCCTGGCATTCGTCCTCAACGGCCCGGTGGCCTACGGGGAGCGCCGCGGCGCGGTGGCTCACATCTCCGAATAGCCCCCCCCGCATCGGTGAATGCCGGCGTGCCGCCGGCCAGGGACACGCCGGGGGCCGGCCGCCGAGCTTGGCGGCCGGCCCCTGGTTGCGTGTGGCCCCGACACATCAGCGACCGGCCCGCGTCACCTTGATGTCATCCCACCAGAGCTTCCCCACGAATTGCGCCGCACTTCCGGCCCCGACGGCGTACTTCAGCCCCAGGCATCGGACGCGCTTCGCATCGAAGCCCTCCGACTTCCAGCATCCCGGTTGCGGCTTGGAGGACACCTTGATGGTTAGCTGCACCCACCTGCCGGGCATGCAGTTGCTCCATACACCGTACAACCCTTGCCAGGCGGCGTCCTTGACGAATAACTGGTATCCGGCGGGACGCGAGATGTCTGTCGCCGCCTCGGGGGGTACATAGACCCAGGCGGTGTACGTACTGCCTTCCAGATCGGAGATTCCCGTACCCAGCTTAGCAAGATCCATGTAGCATTCGCCCGCGACGCGATCGTGGTGTGTGCCCGACGCCGAGACGCTGATAGCCATGCTGCGGAGCCCCGCATGCGCACGGTTGCCGTCCACCGTCAGGCCA
>CAYRFY010000011.1:28656-30367 GCA_964423635.1 uncultured Armatimonadia bacterium
CCGAACGCGTTACTGCCCGCATACCGGGTAACGCACGCGCTGTCGGCCGGCAGCGACTTCTCGAAACCCACCTCAATCATCGTGGCCGCGTACAGCGATCCACAACACACACCCAGCACAGCCACCGTCTGCAGAACTGCCATGCACCTTTTCACTTCACCCACCTCCCAGATAGTCTGCGGGCCCCGAAGGCCCGGCCGGAGCAAGCGAAGTTAGTGTGCGCCCGGGCGGGCGAAGGCTTCGCGTAGATCCGCGGCGATGGAGGAAGTGATGCACGGTGGCCCGGCTCTGAGCCCCGCCGCGTGGCCTGGCCGATGGGCTCAGCCTGTTCGGACGCCCGGCGCAGATCGCTGCCGCGTTGACTTGCCGGGAGGAAATAGCGAGTCTCGGCGGAAAACACTCGCTGTGAGCTTGCCACAGATGACCGCGATGACCCCGAGGAGGCCTTGCCCTTGCTTGCCGCAGCCATGATCGGGCGATCTATCCAGGAGATCGACACGCCCGCCCTACTTGTCAGGCACCCTGTCCTGGAAACCAACATCCTGCGGCTGCAGGCCGCAGCCGACGCCGCCGGGCTGCAGGTGCGGCCACATATTAAGGCCCACAAGACCCCCCAGATCGCCCACATGCAGCTCCGTGCCGGCGCCGTGGGTGTGACCTGCGCCAAGATCGGCGAGGCCGAAGTCATGGCCGACGCCGGGATCGAGGACATCTTCATCGCCAATCAGATCGTGGGCGAGATCAAGCTGCGGCGACTGGTGGCCCTCGCCCGACGGGTGCCGAGGCTGTCCACCGCGGTGGACGGCCTCGAGTGCGCCCGGGGCCTCAGTGACGCCTTCTCCACAGCGGGCCTGGAGCTGGACGTGCTGGTGGAGGTGGACACGGGTGCAGGGCGCTGCGGCGTGGCGCCCCGGGGGCTGGTGGAGCTGAGCCGTCGGGTGGCCGAGATGCCGGGCCTCAGCTTCGTGGGCCTCATGGCCTATGCCGCCTTAGCCTACCAGGCCAGAGGGCCGCGGGAGCAGGCCGCGGCGGCGGCCAAGGAAGGCGAGACCATGGCTGCTCTGGCCGCCGACCTCAAAGACGCGGGTCTACCCGTAGCGCGAGTCAGCGGCGGCAGCACGCCTACAGGGCTGCATTACCGAGTCGGCTGCGGCCTGACGGAGGTCCGCTCCGGCACCTACTGCCTGTACGATCATAACCAGATCGACCTGGGAACGACGGCCGAGGAGAACGTGGCGGCCACCATCCTGACCCAGGTCATCAGCGTTCCGGCCCCCGATCGGGCCATCTGTGATGCCGGGACCAAGTCTCTCGACCAGCAGGTCGGCCAACTCACGGAGGGCTACGGCTGGACGAGAGGGGCCCCCCGGCTCCAGGTGGCCAAGATCAACGACGAGCACGGGTACCTGCAGATCGGCGTTCTCCCGTGCAAGCCCCGTGTGGGCGCGCGTTTCGAGATCATTCCGCCCCGGATCTGCACGGCACTCAACCTCTATGACCTGATGTACGTCATAGACAAGGACGACCGCATCATGGACGTGTGGCCGATCGCCGCCCGGGGCAAGAACGTATAGGTCGCCGTGCGGTGGCCGCCGCCCGTCGTGAGCCGTCACCGGGACCATGGGTCCCGTATGTGTTTAGCGCCCCGTGTCGTTCGCCGTTGGCCGTTCCTGGGACCGCGGGCGTCTCGCCCGCAGCCGTTGGCCGTCGT
>CAYRFY010000012.1:0-29776 GCA_964423635.1 uncultured Armatimonadia bacterium
TGATCGTGCCCGTGAGGATGCCCGGCAGTGCAAGCGGCAGCACGTGATGGAACACCGTCTGAACAGGGCTCGCCCCCACCGCCAGCGCGGCGTCGCGGATCGATGGCGGCACGGCCTTGATCGCGTTGCGGCCGGAAATGTACGACGACGGCAGGCAAGCACCGTCATGCCGCCGAAATCCCTGCTTTCGGGGCTCGAGGGGCCTCCTGTGGGATTACCCATCGCGGCCCGGCCACAGCAAGGTCGTGTCGGGCAGACAGACGCCGCGAGCCCTGAGCTGCCGCATTGTGGGGAATGACCGCTTGGAGGATCGTGACGCCTTGATTCGCACCCCCGTGCGCTTGTCCTGTGTGGCGCTTGCCCTGGTCTTGGCCGCCATCCCCCTGCGCGCCGCGGATTGGCCCCACTGGCGTGGCCTGCAGCGCGACTCATCCACTCCGGAGTCCTCGGGCTGGGACGAAGACGCGTGGCCTCCGGGTAAGCCCGCATGGCAGACCGACGTTGGCCAGGGCTCGGCGACGCCTTTGCTCGTAGGTGGCAGGCTCTACGCTCACGGCTGGGCCGATGACACCGATAGCGTGAGGTGTCTCGATGCCCTCAGCGGCAGACCGCTGTGGACATCGGAGTATCCGGCTCCGGAGCACGGGCGACACCACCGCGGCGACGAGAACCTCTACGCCGGTCCCCAGTCCACTCCCGAGTTCGACGCCGCCACAGGCTATCTGTACACACTGGGCCTCGATGGGGACCTCAACTGCTGGAGCACTCGGGAGGACGGGCGCCGCGTCTGGGGCATGAACCTCTATGAGACCTTCGCGGTTCGCCAGCGGCCGGATGTGGGTGGCGACCGGCGCGACTATGGCTACACCACCTCCCCCATGGTCCATGGCGATCTCCTCCTGGCGGAGGTCGGCGCCGATGCTGGCAATCTGATCGCCGTGGACAAACGTACCGGGCGGGAAAGCTGGGCCTCGCAGTGTACGGACCCCGCGGGCCACAGCGGCGGGCCCGCACGGATCGAGGTGGCGGGCATCCCCTGTGTGGCGGTGCTGACGCTCCGCAACCTGGTAGTCGTGCGCCTGGACGCCGGCCACGAGGGCGAGACCCTGGCGAGCCACGAGTGGTGCACGGATTTCGCCAACAGCATCCCCAGTCCCACGGTGGTCGGCGACTGCGTGATCCTCAGCAGCGGGTACAACCGCAGCCGAACGGTGAAGGTAAGGATCGCGCCGGGCAAGACGGAGACCCTGTGGGAGAGCAGAGCGTTCTCCAAGGTCTGCAGCCCCACGCCGTGTGGCGACTACGTGCTCCTGGCCTGGCAGAAGCTGCGCTGCCTTAGCCTGGAGACCGGCGAGAAGGTGTGGGAGGGCGGGAGCTTCGGGGACGACGGCTCCTGTGTCGTGACGCAGGATGGGCGTGCCATCGTGCTGGGGCAGAGGCAACTGGTGCTGGTAGAGGGGCCTCAGCGGTCGCCGGGCGGCTACACGGAACTGTCGCGCCGGGGAGGGCTGGAGGTCGGGCGCTGCTGGGCCCACGTAGTGCTTGCACAGGGGCGGCTCTACGTGCGCGACACCGGGGGGCGGCTTCAGTGCTACGAGCTTCGTCGGCCCGCAAGTGGGCGGCAATAGTGCGACACCGACCTCCCGGGGCCATGAAGCCGCGGTGCTCGTTCACCGGGAAGATGCCCGGCACACCCCGCAGGATGCCGCCGGCCCCATCCGGCCGCCGTCCGGCGGCACGAAAACGGCGCCCGCAGACTACGCAGGCGCCGTGATGGCCATGTCGCCTCTGGGAACGGCCTCTTCGGCGAGCCGGAAGCCGCAGTCCAGGAGGCCTACGTCCAGCGCGAGCAGTTCGCGTGCGGTGGGTGGCGTTGCCAGACCGTCCTCGATCCGGACCCGCGCCGGGTTGGCACTCTTCAATTGTTCCGCCAGCTCGGGGATGATTGCCGCGGCCTCCCGGAGAGCGTCCAGCACGGTCTGTCCGGGGCTGGCCGTTACCGTGTACTGTCGACCGTTGAGGTTGACGTGTAGCTTGAACATGTCTGCAGATCCACTCCTCGACGCCGCTGGCCGCGCACGTCGGCCGGGCGCCATGCGCACATCCGGGCCATCACGCCACGAATCTGCGCCGGCTTCCCCCCCTTATTATCAGCAATGGTAGGTACAACTTAAGGTCGACTGAACTCCCCACCATCGACGCCTGGATCCGTGTGAGAAGCTCTTTTGTCCGCCGTCGGTCACACGGCGAACAGGGTATGTCGGGTCGGGCACTGTCGCACCTGCGAGAAGTGGTGCACGCGGCAGACCTCGCTGCCGTCGATGACCACCGGCGTCGGCCGGAGGATGATGAACTCCGCCCGGTCGAGTCTGTTGTACCCCACGTGAGCCAGGTCGAACCACTCGATCCAATGCTCGGATGTGCAGGTGAAATCCGGTACGATAACCGGACCCGTGTCGACCTGGAACCGCCGGCGCTCCGAGTGGAAGTTCATGGTCCGGATGGGGTACTCAAGAACCGCGCGGATGCCCGTGGCCTCGTCCCATAGCTCCGTCTGCGCGATGAGGCCCTCGTCGTCCATGGTGGCCTGGACGATGGCGTCGTCGTCCTCAAGCGGCCGGGCCGTGGCGTGGTTGCGCAGGGTGAAACGGACGTAGTTGAACGTCTTCTCATTGAGGCCGGACTGCCTGGCCACGTAGTCATCAGAACCTGTGATCGTGCCCACCGGGCCGTCGCCGGCGGTCTTGCGCAGCCCGACTCCCTCGGCCACCATGCCGTAGCCGGTGCCCAGATAGCGGTCCTGCGACCAGATCCCCCGGTATTCGCGATTGGGGTCCTGGAAGAGTATCTCGTCTCGGTACATCCACTCGGTGCGACATGCCGCTATAAGGTAAAACGCTTCTTGTCGTCCCGAGGCCTCCTGGAACATCTCGCAACGGGCCTCGATCATGATCCGCGCCTCATTGCCCCACGGCATGTGTCCGGGCTTGCGGGTGTCATTGGGATCGGCGGAGACGCCCCAAGTCATATAAGACCGGTCGTAATCCAGCACCTGCATGGCTGCTTCCCCCTGAGATCTGTGAATTGGGTCCGGCTCGCCAAGTCCCCGGTCTCCGGCAAACCCTCCGGATCAGCCCCCCCGCCCGGAGCACGGGTATAGCCGCGACCGCACGCTGTGCGAGGTTCCTCCTTGGACATGTGGCACCTCCTTGCCACCTCAGGGGTCTCTCGATACGTGCCTGCGGGGCGTCCGAACTGACTGAACGACCGTTCATTGCCTTGCCTGACCGGGCGAATGGTTGTATCCTCAATCCCGCCGGCGCTTAGTGCACACCGGCAGCGATCTTCTGGGGAGTACGTACCATGCTCAAAGTCGGCGTCATCGGAGTTCGCGATATCGGCAACCTGCATGCGGACTGCTACCGCTCCAGTCCGCACGCGGAGTTGGTGGCCGTCTGCGACATCATCTCCGAGCGCGCCGATGCCGCCGCTGCCCGCCTCGGCGTTGCCCGGTACTACAACATGCACGAGATGCTGGCCACTGAGGACCTGGACATCGTGGATGTGTCCACCGGCGGCAAGGAGAACGGCGGCGACCACTATGCTCCGGTAATGGCCGCTCTCGAGGCGGGCAAGCACGTGCTGTGCGAAAAGCCAATCAGCAACAGCATCGAGCACGCTCGCGAGATGGAGAAGAAGGCCCGGGAGAAGGGCGTCTGTTTCGCCATCAACCTCAACTACCGCTTCACCCCGGCGTGCATCACCGCCCGGCGCTGGATCGACGAGGGGCGCCTGGGTGAGCTCAACTTCGTCAACAAGGTCCTGTGGATCGCCAACCCCAGGGATGACGAGTGGTTCCACATGCGCGCCCTGCATCCCCACAGCATCGATGTCATGCGCGTGCTGTGCGGGGATATCCAGTACGTACACGCCTTCATGAAGCGCTCGGAAGGGCGCACCTGCTGGTCCAACGCTTCGATCAACCTCCGGTTCACAAACGGGATGATCGGGCATCTCACCGGCAGCTACGACATGACCACACGCCACCCCATGGAGCGCACGGAGGTTGCGGGGACCAAAGGCCGGCTGGTGCTGCAGAACGTGTTCGAGGACCTCTGGTTCTACCCCCACGACTCGGATGAGGTCATCCACGTCCACAACTCGATCTTCGGCGGCATCCAGGGCTTCGACGACACCTTCAAAGTCCGCATGCACCGTTTCTGCCAGCAGGTAGCCGAGGGCGCGGCCCCCGATGAGATCGAGGGGTCCGGCCGAGACGGCCTGCTGGTGCAGGAGGTCATCGAGGCCGCGATTCGCAGCCAGAAAGACGGCGGCGTGGTGCAGGTGCCGCTGTAGAGGTGCGGCCGAAAAGCCCGCCTTCGCCGAGAGTGTCATTCCGAGAGCGTCCGCTCTCGGCAACTGCAGCTCGAGGAATCTCCCGGGATATCGCGAGATCCTTCGCCCAAGTGGCGCAAGCCCGGACCTGCGCCGCCCGGGCTTGCGACGCCGGCGCTCCAGGATGACGTCTTGACGGCGGGCGCGGCTTCTCAACCGGACCTCCAGGCGGTGGGCGCGAGGGCCGCGCCCCGCTCCTATCGACGTATTCGACGCCGGAGGCTGCTATTGCCTCATGTGCACAAGGCACACACCAGGGCCCGCCGCGAGGCCGGCGGGAGATGGAGGAGATCACTGCAATGAAACGCTATCTTGGTATTCTCGTGTCACTCACACTCCTGATGAGTCTGGCCATAGGCCATGCCGAGACCGGACGCATCAGCGGCACCGTCTCCTGCGCCCGCAGCGGGTTCGGCGTCTCCGTGCACCCGGTCATCGTGATGCAGGGCACTGAGACCCTGGCCCGCAGCCTCACCGATCGCAACGGCAGTTTCAGCATGGAGTTCCCCTTCACCCAGGGCAATCCCCTGACGATCCAGTGCGACATCACTCCGGGCTACCTGGCGGCCAAAGGCACCGTCGAGCCGAACACGGAGGTCGCCATCACCGTCATGCCACGCTGGGCGACGGTGCTGGGGGTCGTATCCGACCGCAATACGGCGCAGGGCCTGGGCGACATACCTGTGCGTGCCGGGCGCGGAGACAAGTTCCTCAATGACTCGTGGGCCACGGTGAAGACCGATGCCACCGGTGTGTTCATGATGAAGGTGCTGGCCTTCGAAAACGACGATGTGACCAAGCCCATCACCGATCTGTGGTTATCCATCAACGAGGGGCGGGGCGCCAACGAGGCCCTTGCCGCCGTGCGGACCGAGGCCGTCCCGCTGTGGGCCTGGCCCGACCCCACGAGGCCGACGAAGGTCGAGGTCTCACTGCCGGCGGCGAATGCTCAGGGCATCGGCCTCGCCGACGTTGTGAAAGTCTGGGAGGCCCAGCAGACGGCGCCCGCGGCTACGGGCACCGCCACACCGGCTCCGGCGCCCACGGCCTCTCAGGCCCCCGCCGGGACCGCGCCGCCCGCAGGCCAGGGCGCGGGTACCGTGCCCGCGGCCACCGCGACGGCGCTGGGCCCCAACGAGCTGCTTATCACCTGCCCACACTGCGGCAAGAGGATCAAGCTCATCATCCTTCCGGCGGAGTAGATCGCCGGTCGCCGGCTTGCTGCTCCCGAGCGACAGGTGAGTCGCCGCGAGGTGGTGCCGATGGGTGACGATCGTTCCGACCCCATGCTGGAATGGCTGGAACGCAGTATTGAGGCGCTGGAGAAGGTCAGCACCGACGAGCAGGCGCGAGTGACGCTGCAGGCCTGTCTTTCAGACCTATCCCATGGTGGCGGGCCCGAGTGGTTCAAGGCTCTCGTAGGTGCCAACCTCGGGCGCGCCGTCGCGACGGCTACGAACAAGGAACTACACGAGCGGTGGCTCCCGGGGATGAGGCAGGAACGCGACCGCCTGGCGGCACGGGCGGCCGGCGGATCACCACCGCCGCCGGCATCTCTCTCCGGGCCAACCGCGTCGCCGGCGGAGCCCAGCAACGTCGCCAACCGCCCCGGCTGCTTCGGAGGGACGGGGATCTTGCTGCTCAAGGCACTGTTGCGTCTGCCCTGATCGGCCGCTCTCCCGCCGCAGGGGACTGAGGTGAGTGTCCACGATGCCTGAAACACCTGAGGCACCCAAAGTCGACCCTCTCGTGCCGTGGCTGCAGAGCACCATCGAGCGCCTGGAGGCCACACGCAGCGATGCTCAGATGCGCGCCGCGCTACAAGCGGCCGTGAGCGAGTTGCAGGATGTGGCTGAGGACCCGCACATACGGAAGCTGCTGGCCACCAACCTGCAGCAGGCTGCCGAAACGCTCACCCGCGAGCAGGCCACCACGCGGCTGATCCCGAACCTACAGCGCATGTGCGACGACCTGGCCAAAGGTCCCGCAACGGGCGGACAACCCGGCTGCGGCGGCAAGGCTGCGGTGATCCTGCTGGCATTGGCCGCTCCTGGCCTGATCCTCGCCATCGGGAGCCTGCTGCGATGACCCTGCCCACCGTGCCCATCGGTCCCCTAGATGTGACGCGCCTGATCGTGGGCGGCAATCCCTTCAGTGGGTTCTCACACCAGTCGCCCGAACGCGATCGGCAGATGCGGCATTACTACACCGTGGAGCGCATCAAGGCGACGCTGCGCGACTGCGAGCAGGCCGGGATCAACACCTGCATGCTGCGAGTGGATGCCCACATCTGCCGGATGCTGGAGGAGTTCACCAACGAGGGCGGCAGGCTGCAGTGGCTGGCGCAGATGGCCCCCGAGGAAGCCTGCGAGGCCAACATCAGTCGGGCCAAGTCCTTCGGAGCCGTGGGCTACTACATCCACGGCGCCGTGACAGATGCGGCGTATCGCGAGGGCGATCTGGACCGCATCCGCCGGATCATCGACAGTATTCACTCACGGGGCCTGCCGGCCGGCGTCGCCGGCCATGTGCCTGCGGCGCATCTGGCCGTCCACGAGGCCGGGATTGCCACAGACTTCCACATGGTCTGCTTCTACGATTGCGGCTCCCTACACGCCGGAGAGGGCGAACGGTTCGACCCCGCCGACCCGCCGCAGGCCGTGGAGGCCATCCGGGCCATCGACAAGCCCTGCATTGCCTACAAGGTGTTGGGCGCCGGCCGGGTTGGCCCTGAGGAGGCCCTCGCCTACGCCTATGGCAACATCAAGCCCGGTGACGCGGTGAACGTCGGTATGTTCACGGGTGACAAGGCAAGCATGGTGGCCGACAATGTGGCCCTCGCGGCGCGGCTGACGGCGACGAGCTGACCTGCCACCCCGTACGGCCCATCCTCCCCTCAGCGGTGACGACCAACCATGGACCCAGCCCCCTGTCCTTTGCTGTGCGAACTGGCCGACGAACTGGTGGAACTGTGGCATTCCGCGGAGCAAGGGCGTCGGCGCCGCCTGTGGGCCGACCACTTCAACGGTCGGACGAAGGAGGTACCGGTGAGCTGCGCCATGTTCCAGGGCTCCCAGGACCTGGTCTGGCAGCAGATCCTGCCCGAGGATAGCCTCGTCCACAAGACAGGTCTCGCCCGCGGCCTCGAGCTGCACCTGCGCCACCGCCTGTGGCGCGCGGCCAACATCCCCGATGACACCCCTGTCGACCCCACCCTGGTCCTGCACGCTCTGCCGCCCCTGGCGCCCGATGAGCTCTGGGGGGTGCCGCTGGGCTTCCAGTCCACCGGCGCCGCGGGGGGCGCTTACAAGCCCAAGCCGCCATTGGAGAAGCCCGAGGACATCGATCGCCTCCGCCCCCCGCGGTTCCGGCACGATCCGGAGGCGGTCGAACGCCTGCAGACCGAAGTCCACGGTCTGATCGGCGACCGGCTTTCTATCGTGTTCCGCTGTGATGCCCTGCACAACGGGCCCTTCGAGTGGGCGGTGCGCCTGAGGGGCATGGATGCCCTGCTCTTGGACTGCTACGACCGGCCCGACTGGCTCAAGCAGCTCATGGACTTCCTCAGCGGCTCCATCGTCCGGTACCACCAGGAGCGTGAGGCGGCGGGCTTCGCCAATGCGCGGTTCGAATCCGCCCTGCACAGCCCCTGGGACGATGAGTATGAGACCCTGGACAAGCAGCTCTCAAGCTGCTGGGTCTATCTGCATGCCCAGTCGGCGGCCTCCTACGGACCGGAGACCTACGCCGAGTTCGTCCACCCCTACAACGTTCCCATCGCCAGACTGTTCGGCAAGATCTACTATCACGGCTGCGAGGACCTCACGGCCAAGGTCAGGGTGATCCGCGATCTGCCCGGGCTGCGCCAGTTTCATGTGTCGCCCTGGTCGCAGGTGGCGCCCATCGCCTCGAAGCTACCGGCCGGCGTGGTGATGGAGGTCCATTCACACCCCGCCAACGTCCTCTTGCTGTGGGACGAGGCCCAGATGCGCGAGGAGCTCCAAGAGCTTGCCCGCGCTGCGGGGGATCATCTGTTCAACCTCAAGCTGTGCGACATCCAGACCATCAACGCCGATGGGGGAGAGGCATTGATCGCGTGGTCGAGGATGGCCAGGGAGGTGGCCGCGAGATGCAGAGCGTAGGGGCTAAGCGACGCCCGGGGCCGCCGGTCGGCCGTGGCCTGTCCGGTGTGGTCGCTCTTCTGGTCTTCACCAGTCCGCTCTCGGCCCAGCAGACGGTGGACGTCACCCTCAGCGACGACACACTGGGCACGGTGTCGGAGGGCTTCTGGGGGCTGCACTATGACGGTCCGGAGCACCAGACCTCCGACAGCATCAGCGGCGGCCCGATCACCATGCCGGGGGCCTACGCCTCACCCGCCTGCCGCGAGCTTCTGCACAACCTGGGCATGAAGTCGGTGCGCATCTTCGTGTGGCAGGCCAGGGTGCACCCGGATGCCGAGACCTGGAACTGGGAGACGACGGATGAGGAGATCACTCAGGTGGTGGAGGCCGGGTTCGAGCCGATGCTCTGCCTGCATCAGACGGGGCCGAGCTGGATGGACGGTACGGACGAGCGACCGTGGTGGGAGACGGAAGCGGGGCGGGAGGAGTGGGCGGCCTTCGCGGGCGCATTGGCGCGGCGCTATGGCGAGAGGTGCCGCACATACGAGATCCTCAATGAGCCCAACATCATCCACGCGGAGCGTGCCGACTGCTTCGGCTGGGACGGTGTGGCGGAGGTCTATCTCCGGGCCGCCGGCGCGATCCGTGAGGCTCAGCCCGGAGCGGTCTGCGGCGGTGCCGCCACCTGGGCCGCCTGGGAGACCGCGCAATTCGGCAAGACCGTGCTCGCCAGGCCTCGGGGCCGGGAGCTCCTGGATTTCGTCAGCTTCCACATCTACGCATCCCACAGCCTCGACGACCCCAATGATGCCCTGATGGCCAGGACGTCGTGGTTCTCCGAGACCCCGCGGTATATCCGCGAGCAACTGGCCGCGGTGACGGACAAGCCCATCGCCATCGCCTGCACGGAATACAACTCCAGCGCGGTGTGTGCCAGGGAGGGCAAGCCCTACACGGACCCGCGGAATGTGAACGCCTTCGGGGGCGTGCTGGCGGCGGACGTGCTCTGCCGCTCGGCCCTGGGTGGCACGGACATGGTGTTCCACTTCGCCACCATCGGCGGCTTCGGGCTGATCGTCTGGCCCCCGGAGTATCAGCCCCGCGCCTGCTATCACGCCCATCTGCTGCTGGCCACGGTGGCCGGTCTGCAGCCGGGAGCCCGGGTTCTTGGAACCTCCAACTCGCTGCCCGAGACGGAGGTGCCCGGAGCGGTGAAGGGGAAGTGGACGCACCGGGCCCTGGAAAGCTACGGCCTGCAGGCCCGGGACGGCGCCCGCTGCGTGGTGCTGGTGTGCAAGGAGGCGCAGACGACCTACACCGTGCGTGTGAGCCGGTCGGTGCTTTCTGCCGGCGTGCCCGAAGTCTACCAGTATTCATCCCGGCGGATCCCGGACGCGCTCTTCCTTCTTTCGGTGGCAGACAGGAGCGGCGGACCGGTGGAGGTTCAGTGTCCCCCCTACAGTGTGACGGTGGTGAAGTGGCCGGCCGGGTGATGGGGCCGGTCGCAGGCCGTCGCGGTGCCTCCTCTCGTCTCACCGGCCTTGGGCTGGGCCTCCTGGCCTCGGTCATGTGGGGCACGGTGTTCGTGGCCGGGCGCTACCTGGTGGATGTCCGTGGTCTGGATCCGATGTACGTAGCCGCGCTGCGCTTCAATATCGGCGCCGTGGCCGCGTTGCTGTTCATGCTCCTCATGGGCAAAGGCCCGGAGCTGCGCAACGCCCTGCGTGAGCTGCCTCTGCTGATCCTGCTCGGGGCTATCGGGATCTTCGGCATGGGCTCCTGTGTGTTTCTGTCCCTGCGCTACACGGCCTCCGTCAATAGCTCCATCATCACCAACGCCAACCCGGTGTTCATCGCCCTGTTTGCCCCGTTGATCGGTGAGCGCGTGCCGGCGGTGCGTGTGCTGGGTCTGGTTCTGGGCCTGGTGGGCTGTGCCGTCATTAGCCTGCAGGGCGCCGGGGCCATCGCCGGGGGCGACAACGACCTGCTCGGGGGACTGATCGCGGTGGGGGCCGCGGTGTGCTGGGCCGCGTACACGGTTCTGGGCAAGGGCGTCTCGAAGCGCCGTGACGGTCTGGCCTGCGCCACGATCTGCCTGGCCGCCGGCGGCCTGCTCTATCTCCCCATCGTCATCCTCCGCGGTGCCGCGGCGCCGCTGGACGGCACCCAGCTTGCCGTGGCGATCTTCCTGGGGGTCGGCCCCTCGGCGGTGGCGATGCTGGCCTGGTACAAGGCCCTGCAATACGTGGATGCCAGCGTTTTGGGCCCGACCCAGTACACCGCCACGCTGGTGGCGACGCTCCTGGGGTGGTGGCTGCTCTCCGAGCACATCGGGGCAGCGTTCGTGGTTGGTGGAACGGCCATCGTGGTCGGACTGTGGCTGGCGACGCGGAGAGACGGGCGGGTTCGGGCCTCCTAGCAGGCCCCCGGCGACGGAGTGTCTCCATGCGGGCGAGCGGCCAGACTGCCCCGGATCGATGCCACCAGGGAGGGCCCCATGCAGCCCCGAATCGGTCTCATCAACATCGGTCATCCGGACTATCCCAACGACATCGGGGCGGCCCTGGCCCTGCAGGCTGTTGAGGCGCTTGGGCACCGCGGCATTGAGATCGTCTGGGACGGGGCCGTGTGCACCGACCCGCTCACCGCCTGCGAGCGGGGTCGCGAGATGTGTGGCCGGCGGCTGGACGGGGCGATCGTGTGGCTCGGCACCTGGATCGAGTGCTCCACGGCCGTAGCCGCTATCCGTGAGATAGAGCATCTGCCCTTCGCCGTCTGGGGCTTCAATATGCTCGAGGTTGAAGGGCGCCGCGAGTCGACGGGGTCCTTCGTCGCCGCCGCGGTGCTTAAGGGCTCCCTGGAGCGCATGGGCTACCGTTTCCCCACGATCCTGGGGCTGCCGGGGGATGAGTCGGCTCTCACAGCGGCCGTGGACTTCTCCCACGCCGCGTACGCCGCCGGGCGGCTGAGGCGCACCCGTCTGGGGCTGGTGGGCTATGCCTCCATGTCCATGTACCCGGGCACCTTCGACCACGTGCTGCTGCGGCGCATCATCGGGCCTGAGGTGGTGCACATCGATACCTACACCCTGGTCCGGAATGCCGAGCAGGCTTCGGAGGATGCAGTGCAACGGGCCGCGGCGGAGATCTCCGCGCGGGCGCGGGTCCAGGTGACCCCGGAGCGCCTCCACAAGGCCTCGCGACTGGCCGTGGCTCTGGAGACCCTCGCCGCCCGGCACGGCCTGCAGGCGCTGAACGTCAAATGCCAGTACGAGCTGTCGCAGGAGTGGGGGATGACGCCCTGCGTGGCGTTGTCGCTGCTGGCGGACAAGGGGATCGCCTGCGGCTGCGAGGGGGATGTGCCGGCGAGCGTCACCATGTGCCTGCTGAGCTATCTGCAGGATGATGCGGTGGTCTTCTACGGCGACATCCTGGACCTGCAGGGAGATGAGATGCTCCTGAGCTCCTGCGGCTTCGCCCCGCTATCCCTGGCTCACGAGCCCGAGGGGGCGACGGTGCGCGAGCTGGGGCATCCGGGCTTCGACGGGATCATCTGCTCGTGCACGATGAAGGAAGGCCCGGTGACCTTCGCGCGCCTCGTGGAAGGCCGGGGCGACTGGCACCTGGTGTTCGGCACCGGCACGGGCCTGCCCTGTGACCTACGCCAGGGCCGCTTTCCCGCGCTTCAGGTGCGTCTCGACGGTGACCCGGAGAGGCTCTTGGAGACCCTGTCCTCACAGCACTTCGCCGTCTGCTACGGCGATGCGACACGGCGCATCGAGAAGCTGTGCGCCGTCCTGGGCATCGAATTACGGAGGGTGTGAACGGCTTTCGGCCCGCTTGCCCTCTGTGTTGTCTCGCCTGACGACGCTTCGCCTCCCGGCGACCAGGCGCCGGCTGTGTGTCCGTGGCAAGCAACGTCTGCGATCCCGCAGAGCGGGCTCGCCGAGTCGGGCTGCAAACTCACATCATGCACAAACGAATTGGAGCCTCATTTCGCCACTATCGCGTCCGGAACGGTCCATCCCGCTTGGCGGGACCGTTCTCCCCTGTCTCATCTTCGGCCTTTGGCGGAGCAAAGGGCCGGCGGTGAGGAGCCGTTGACCGTGCTCCCTTCCCGCTTGCGGGGAGGGCCGGGGTGGGGTCCGGGCCGTTGCGCACCACCGGGCCTACGGCACCCGCCTCAATCCCCCCGCAGGCGGGGGAGGCACGACCAAGCGCCTCGCCACAAGTACATGCGCGGGGTGAGACGATGTGATTCGGCGCCTGCCAGTAACCTGCATGGTCTGTGTCGAAAGCCCGACCTACCAGTCTGCGAACGGCTCGTCGGCCAAACCCCTAATAGCTTCCCACCTCTTCCAGCGTGTCGTACATGGCCACGAGATTCTCCGGCGGCACGTCGGCCTGAATGTTGTGAACGGTGTTGAACACGTACCCTCCACCCGGCGCGAGAGCCTCCACATTGCGCCTCACGTCATCGGCTACCTGCTGCGGCGTTCCGTGGGGCAATACCCCCTGAGTATCCACCCCACCGCCCCAGAAACAGAGGGCGTCGCCGAAGTCCTTCTTGAGGGCCTTGGGCTCCATGCCGGCAGCGGCCACATGGACGGGGTTGAGAACATCCACCCCGATCTCGATGAAGTCCGGGATGATCGCCCGGACGCTCCCGCAGGAGTGGAACAGGAGCTTGACATGCGGGGCCAGACGCTTGATGCCTGCGAATAGATCCGCCAGCCGGGGTTTGAAGACCGACCGGAAGCGCTCGGGGGGCACCAGTTGCGAGTCCTGGGTGCCGTAGTCATCGGCCTCCAGCACGATGTCCACCACACCCCCCAGGCTCGTCAGTGCCATGTCCCAGAACTCCAGCTTGAGCTGCAAGATGCGGTCCAGCAGGGCCGCGGTGACGGCCTCGTCCAGCATGAGATCGACCAGGAAGTTCTCCATCCCCCGGATCCGGACGGCCACCTCACACAGGCCTGCGCACAGGCCCTTGAGCACCACCGGGTAGCCCGCCGCCCGGAGAGCCTCGGCCTGCTGCCGCAGGCCCACGATGCGTGCCGGGTCCGCGGCGATCGGCCACCCGTGCGCCTCGATGGCCGCCACAGTGGTCGCCTGTGCCGGGATCGGGCTGCGCACCAGGCTGAAGTACAGCCCCCCGTCCTTGGGGCGGTGGTGCACCAGCCCCCACTCGTCGGTGTACTCCCAGCTCTGCCCAACGTCCACCACAGGAACGGTGATGTTGTTACTGGTCACCGGAAACAGCCCCCGGACATCCACTCCAAACCGCTGCATGATGTCCTCCTCGGGCAGCGCGATCTGCTGCACATCATCCACGATGAAAGGCTCGGTGTCCGGCAGGCCCAGATGCGCCCGCAGATTGCTCAGCGCGATGGCACAGATGCCGGTGACATGCGTGCTGCCCAGGTCGAGGGGGATGCGGTCGGGCTCGCGGTGGTCCAGGGCCGTCAGTACTCGGTCGCGACTGGTCATGTTGTCTCACCCTTCGGGTGGAGTTGGCGAGTCTGCGGGTCACGTGTCGCGGGTCAACGGCGAACAGCCGTGCAAAGAGCGGCGCCGGTGCCGCCGCGGATGCTGGGGAGGCATTCCGCCGAAAGTGTGGGGAGACCTCCAGCGTCTCGGTGGACGCTCCGGGGGAGGCGCGTGGCCTTTTCGGAGGTGCCCCGTGCCTCGCCGGCGAACCGCCCTTCACAATCTTCCCTATCCAAGGAGGCGATTGCGTGCGAACGGTGCTCTTGCTTCTTGCCATGGTCTGGTGCGCCTGTTTGGCCGCTCAGCCGGAGAACCTGATCCCGAATGCGGGTTTCGAGCAGGCCGCGGACGGCGTGGCCGCCGACTGGGTCGCCGAACCGGCGGAGGGCGTGCAGTGGCGCGACGACGGCGGCCGGGAGGGGCGCGGTTACGTGCGCTTTGCCGACCCAAGTAACCAGGGCGGTGTGGTGTTGTACTCCAGGCGCCTGCCCTGCCGGCCCGGGGGCGTGTACACCGCTTCCGCCTGGTTCCGCACCGCCGACACGTGCCAACCGGGGGTGTATCTCAACTTCTACGACGAGAACGGCACCCGCATCCACAACCTCTCCGGCCGCGCCGCCGGCCCCACCGAAGGCTGGGTGCAGGTGACCGTGACCGCCGCCGCCCCCATGGATGCCACGGAGGTATGCACCTCGCTGTACGCCTACATCGGCGATGTAGGCGACTTCGATGCCGACAACGTGATCACCACAGTGCAGGGCGGCCACGAGCCCGGGTACGGCACCTTCGCCCCCGCACAACCGGGAGACAAGACCATGGTGGACATAGGTTCGCGCCTCGAGCTGTTTGTGGACGGCTTCATGATCGACGACTTTTCGGGCGACGCGAGACGCGTCCTGCACCGGCCCCAGCGGTGCGAGGAGGTTCTGCGCCTCGATCGGCCCTGGGAGGGCCCCTTCTGCGGCTACTTCGCCCTCATCGACGACGGCGACAGGTTCCGCATCTACTATCGCGGCTGGCCCAAGCTAGAGAGCAAGGACTACACGTGCGTCGCCGAGAGTGAGGACGGTATCCATTTTACACGTCCCAACGTTGGCATCTACGAGGTCGACGGCTCGCGGGACAACAACATCGTGTGGGCCGGTCCGGGCTGCCACAACTTCACTCCCTTCCGCGATGACAACCCGGCCTGCAGGCCCGAGGAGCGCTACAAGGCTCTGGCCAGCGCCGGCCCCAATGCCTCCTTAGTGGCCTTCGTCTCTCCCGACGGCTACCACTGGAGCAAGCTCCGGGAAGAGCCCGTCATCACCGAGGGGGCCTTCGATTCGCAGAATCTGGCGTTCTGGGACCAGACCCGAGACCGTTACGTGGAGTTCCACCGCGGTTTCCGAGACGGGGTGCGCGATGTCATGACCAGCACCTCCGAGGATTTCGTCACCTGGACCGAGCCGGTCTGGTGCGAGTACGGCGATGCGCCCAAAGAGCACCTGTACACCAATGCGACGGTGCCGTACTTCCGCGCTCCCCACCTGTTTCTGGGTTTCCCGTGCCGCTTCGTCCCGGGGCGCAAGAAGCTGGTCGACCATGCCGAGGACGGCGTCAATGACGGAGTGCTGATGTCCAGTCGTGACGGTCAGAGCTTCGAGCGCTGGGTGGAGGCCTTCCTGCGGCCGGCGACCAATCCCCATGCCTGGACCGACCGCAACAACTACATCGCCTGGGGTCTGGCGCCCACCTCGGATGAGGAGATCTCCCTGTACTGGACGGAGAACTACCGCTATCCGGACTATCAGCTCCGGCGCGGGGTGATCCGCACCGACGGGTTCGTCTCCGTGCAGGCGGGTGCCGCTGGGGGAGAGCTCCTAACCCGCCCCTTCGTCTTCTCCGGCAAGTCGCTGACGATCAACTACGCCACCTCGGCGGCGGGAAGCCTGCGCTTCGAGTTGTGCGATGAGACCGGCGCGGCCTATGACGGTTTCTCGGCCCACCAAAGCGACATCCTGTTTGGCAATGAGATCGCCCACGAGGTTACCTGGGAGGGCCGCAGTGACGTGAGCGCCCTGCAGGGCAAGCCGGTGCGGCTGCGGGTGAGGATCAAGGACGGTGACCTGTACTCCTTCGGCTTTGGCGGCCGGTAAGGGACGCCGGCAACTCGGCGTCTCGGGCGAGAGCCCTGCACTCGTGGGGCAATGACGAGGACCCATCAGGAGGCACCCGCATGAACCTGTCAGCGGCCCACCACGAGGCCCTGGACCGGCGCCGGCGCATGGTGGTGCAGTACGACGCCAACGCCAACCTCGGCGGCGACTTCGCCCAATGGCTGGATTACCGGTTCGACTACGTGGACAGCTCCGGGGTGCAGATCGATAGCCTGTGGTGGGATATCGGCGGCGGCTCCTATGCCACGTACCCCAGCCGGGTGCTGCCCCCTACGGAGGACGTCGGTCTTCTCAGGTGGCAGGCGCAGGGCATCGAGTGGGTGGGGGAGCTGGTTGCCCAGACCCGGCGCAGGGGCCTGGAGTGCTTCTGGAACCACCGGATCAGCGAGGTGGACGTGCGGCCCGAGGGCGGGCTGGATGTGGAGCGCCTGCACCCGCTGAAGGCGCAACACCCGGACTGGGTCATCAAGAGCTGGTGGTGGCAGGGCCTGTGGAATCTGGCCTCCGCCGGGCTGCGAGAGCATACCGTGGCCGTGCTGCGCGAGCTGGCCGAGCGCTACGATCTCGACGGCTTCCAGCTCGACTTCGCCCGGCATGTGCCGTGTCTGCCTCCGGGGCGGCAGTGGGAGCTGCGGGATGAGGCCACACAGTTCGTGCGCATGGTGAGGGAGATGCTGCAGGAGGTGGCCGCGGCCCGCGGACGACCGTACCTGCTGGCGGCCCGTGTGCCCCGGACGCCCGAGGGCTGCGTGCTGGATGGGCTCGATGTCGGCACCTGGGCCGCCGAGGGACTGGTGGATATCCTCAGCCTGGGCTCGCGATCGATGGAGGTGGACATCGAGGGTTTCCGCCGCCTCATCGCCGGGCGCCACATCAAGCTCCAGCCGTGCCTGGATGACCACCACTCTCCCGACGCCTACCAGTACCCGCCCATTCAGCACTTCCGCGGCGTGTTCACCAACTGGTGGTCTCAGGGCGCCGACAGCGTGATGACCTTCAACTGGTCCAATGCTCCGGCGGACAAGTGCCGGCAGGTGGGGGCCCTGCCGGGGCCACAATCGCACCTGGAAGCGTACCGCGAGTGCGGGAGCCCGCAGAGCATGTGGCTCTTGGACAAGCGGTTCGTGGTGCAGCGGCGCGGTGGCTACCCCTGGGCCGAGGGGTACTTCAACCGCAATGACGACGCACCGCTCCCCGTGACGCTCCGCAATGACGGGAGAGCGGCGGAACTGGACCTGCGAGTCCACGAGCCCGTGGCCTCCTTGGCAGAGCAGGTGGCTTCCGTTGCGGTGCGGCTGGTGCTGTTCGGTGTCCGCGAAGGGGATGAGCTTGAGGCCTGTCTCAACGGCGGACTGCCGCTGGCCGAGTTGGAGCGCGATGACAGGTGGAAGGACAAGCAGATCTTCAGCCCTGCCCCGCAGCCGGCCTCGGGAGGCGCAGACCACTGGAAGGTAAACCCGGACCAACGTCTCCTGCGCCTGGAGTTCTCCGCAGAACCCCGGACCCTCCACCGGGGCTGGAACCGGCTCCACGTCACTATCCGCTCACGACAGCCGTTTCTGCCCATGCAGGACATTGTCCTGGAGAAGGTCGAGGTGGATGTGAAGTACGATCGGTGACGGGTTGCCTCATGGTGGGGAATCGCCGGCGATATCGGTCTCCGGCCGCGCTTCGGCAGCACGCCCCTCGACTTCCCAAGAGCGACCGGCGGGTCGCGGCCAGATGCCTACATGGGCGCACTTCTTGACGTCTCAAACAAGCTCCGGGGCCCCGGTCCCGCTGTTCGTGAGCGTCCCGCCCTGCAGGAGCGGCGCCTGGCCGCGGCACTGACCCGAGGCGAACCTCCGTGCCGTGCTCGTCGGTTTGAGGCGGAGCTTCGCTAGTCCTCGGTACCCCCCTGCCTGAAGAGCGTTTGGAGGAGCGAGAGAAGCTCCTCGAGGCTGAACGGCTTGGAGAAGCACGCGGTCGCGCCGTCGCGGCGAAGTCGCTCGAACAGTCCGTCTTCGGCCTTGCCTGTGACGATGACCACCGGTGGGGGGGGCTCCAGTTCCAGGGCGGCCTCGAGAACGGCCTCCCCGCCGGCCCCGGGCATCATCAGGTCGGCGATGACCAGGTCGAAGGTGTGAGTTGCCAGTTCGTGCAGCGCCTGGTCGGTATCGGCGGCGGTCAGCACCTGATAGCCCTCACCCACCAGCAGTTCACGAACAATGGTGCGGATGGCTTCCTCATCATCGGCGAACAAGACCGTCTTGCCCGTCCCGGGCGCATCGGGTTGCAGGGGTCTGGCGCGAACCTCGGGCAGGGGCTCGGCGCGCCGTTCGTCGTGGGCACCGAGCCGGACTTCGAAGCAGGCGCCTCGCCCCTCCTCACTGGTGGCGCTGAGTGTGCCCCCGTGGGCCGTGATGATGCCGTGAGCCGCGGACAGACCCAGGCCGGTGCCGGGCACGTCGCTCTCTCCCAGACGCCCCTTGGTGGTGAAGAAGGGCTCGAATATGCGGGGCAAGTCGTCGGGGGTGATGCCGACACCGGTATCCCTGACTCTCGCGATCACCACCTCCTTGCCGTCCCTCTCACGGTCCAGGCCGGTCTCCACGGTGAGCAGTCCACCCTCGGGCATGGCCTGGCAGGCATTGATGATCAGGGCCAGGAAGACGTCCTGGAGCGCGCCCACCTCTACCTGTACCGTCTTGGCGGCGGAGGCATAGTCTCGCACCAGCGCCACCTGATGGTTCTCCAGCTCGCGGCCGGCCAGGAGCAGCGCCGTCTCGATGGGTGCCTCAATGGGCGTGAGCTGTCTGCGGGGCTCTGACGGACTGGCGAACTGCGTGAGCCCCTCGATGATCCTGGCGCCCCGATCGGAGGCGGCGATCACGGCATCGGCGAGCCTCTGGTAATTCTCACGGGTCTGAGTGCGCTGTGCCGCCTGGGCCCGGCCGCTCATGATGGCCAGGATGTTACTGAACTCGTGGGCCACCCCCGCGGCCAGTTGCCCGACCGAGGCCAGCCGCATGGCGTCCTCGGCCTGTTTCCGCTCCGAGATGTCGCGTACAATGCGCCACACTCCGGCCGGCTCACCGTCCGGACCCTGGATGAGCCACGCGCGGACGATAACCGGCAGGCTTGTGCCATCCTTGCGGACGTACCTCTTCTCAACCAGCGCCGCACCGTCTCCCGCCTCCGGCTGATTTGCGAGCCGCTCCGGCGCCAGGGCGGGGGAGCGCTCGGGGGCGATGTGGCCGAGCGGCAAGGTGCTCAGCTCCTCCCGGCTGTAGCCCAGCATTTCACAAAAAGCCGGGTTCATGTCGAGCAGGTTGCCCTCGAGATCGGTGAGGACCAGGCCGTCGCGACTGGTGTCGAAGAGGCTCCGGAACCTCCGCTCCGATTCACGCAGGGCCGCCTCCGCATTCCTGGCTACTGTTACATCCCGCATCAACCCCAGCACCTCGTCGGGCCCGGAGGGCACAAGGCGGCACTCATAGTCTCTGAGCAAGCCATCGGCGCCCCGGAGACGCCCCTCCACAACGCGCATGTCCGAGGCGGCGAGAGCCTCGCGAGCCGCCACCAGCAGCCCTTCGGCAACCCCCGGCTCCATGGCCTCGGAAATGTGGAGCGAGGGCGGCTGTCCCGCCACCCCGATCTCGGCACCGAGCCAATCGTGGCCCGTATAGGTGCCGTCCGCGCGGAGACGGAACATCACGTCCGGCATGGCCGCCAGCAGAGCGCGGGTGGTGGCCTGGCTGAGCCGAAGCTCCTCGCTGTGCCGGGACAGGTCGCGGAACAGCACGGCGTAGGGTTCGACCAGGGTCGATTCCACGATCGCCCGATACACCAGGAAGCTGGAAGCGGCGACCAGCAGATGCCCGATGATGTTGAGTAGGCCGTAGACGTCTGTGTACAAGGTGAACGCCAACTCCGCGAACACGGCCATGGCCAGGCCCCAGGAAAGCAGCAAGGCCATGCGAGCAGAGATGTGTTCCCGCCGGGCACGCAGAAGCAGCAGGCCCAGCACGAGCAAGGCAACGCAGAAGTACTCGGCAGCGATCTTGAACGGTGTCAGCCCGGAGCCGGGTAGATAGCAGTCAGGGAAAATGCGCCAGAGGAAGATGGACAGGATCAGGAGCGTCACAGCCAGGGCATGAGCGGCCGCGATGGCTCTCAGGTGTGGTCGCCGCCCGGCGAACCACAGGGCCACAAGCATCGAAGCACAGAACACCAGCCGTGCGGCCACCCAGAGCTGGGTCGGGAGGTTCGCGCCGGTGTCGGGAAAGACCCCCATGCCGCTGTACGCCAGGGTATGGAGCAGGCTCAGAGGCGTCGTGGCCAGCAGGCCGATACCCGCGCAGATGAGGAAGCCGTGATCGGAGAAGCGTCGCGAATGCCACGCGACCATGAAGGCGCCGCAGGCGATGGCGATCCCGAAGACCTCCACCACCGAGTGGAAGAGCAGGAAGCTGTGGGAACTCAGCAGGCACAGGCCGGCGAGCACGAGGCCCAAAACCAGCCATCCCGCCATGTGGCGCACGGCCGATTCACGCAGGCGAAGCGCCCCATCGTCCATGGGTAGACCTCGAGTACCGGGAAAGCCCGGCATGCTTCACACGGCAGCGCTCTTTCGGCGCGGCGAAGGTGGCGTCGGCGGAGGCGAGGAAAACGTCTCCACCTTCGTGGGCCGGTGGCCGTGCGGCCGCAGCGCGACCGCTCCCAGACCGGGTCCCCTCGCGCCGAGAAGCAGCCTGGTATGCCCCGGGGCCGGCGCAGACCCCGATTGGTCGTTCTTTCGCCACCGGGGCCGGTTGGACCTGCACACCGGATGATGATGCGCTTTGTGGCGGCGCGACGGGCACCGGTCACTAGGCGGAGGGGAAGACACAAGGGCCGCTACTGATCTCTCGGGAGGCCGCACGTGGCACAGCAAGAATCACCCCGGCGCATCGTGCAGCGTAGCCTGGCCTTCGATGGGCCTGAGCGCATCCCCTACGCCATGGGGGGCGGGTTCCCCAGCGATGTGCGGTTCGTCGGGCGCAAAGGAGCCCCCAACAGTCGGGCCAGGGGCTGGGAGCCCAAGCCCGATGGCACCTGGGACATGGTGGATGAGTGGGGCAACACATGGGGTCGCCTGGAGGGAATCACCAAGGGCGAGGTAACGCACGGGATCATCGAGGAGGACTGGTCGCTCCTGGAGAGCTACGAGCTTCCCTGCGTGGGTGATCCTGCCTTGTACTCCGATGCCGCCCGGCGCTGCGAGGAGCTTCACTCCCAGGGCTTCTACGTCCTTGGCTCCACGAGCTGGCCCTTCAACGTCGCCCGCTATCTGCGGCGGATGGAGAACTTCCTGGCCGACGTGGCCGCCGAGCCCGACAAGGTCCGCTACCTCCTGGACCGCGTGGCCGACGTGGTGGAAGCCGAGATCCGGGGCATGGCGGGTGCAGGGGTAGATGGGGTCATGACCGGTGAAGACTGGGGCACACAGGACCGGCTGCTGGTGTCCCCCCGGTCGTTCCGGGAGATATTCAAGCCCGTGTTCCGGCGCCTTTGCGACGTGGCCCACGAGCACGACCTGGCCGTCTGGTTCCACTCCTGCGGCTACGTCAGGGACGTGATCGGTGACTGGCTCGAGGTGGGGATCAACGTCTGCCAGTTCGATCAGCCGGAGCTTCACGGCCTGGATTTCCTGGCCGAGCATTTCGGCGGCAAGATGCACTTCTGGTGTCCGGTGGACATCCAAAAGACCCTCCAGACCCGGGACATCCCCACCATCGAGGCGGCGGCTCGTCGGTACGTGGAGACGCTGGGCCGAAGCGGCGGCGGGTTCATCGCCGGTTACTACGGCTCCAACGAGGCCATCGGGCTGGACCCGAAGTACCAGGAGGCCGCTTGCCGCGCCTTCATGGCGGCCGGGGACCCGCCCCCTTGGCGCAGGTAAGGGATAGCTGTGTCGCCGGAGGGCTCCTGCACCCGGCGGGCTCAGCCCTGCGGCCTCCGCCGGTCACGGATGCCCGTCACACCTGGGCCGGGTAGCGCCCGTGCTGCGTTCTGGTGGCGTTGTCCTACCTGGCGACCACCCGCACACCGCACAGGAGCGGCGGGCGCGCGGAGCCCTCGGCGGCGCGGAGAGTGAGCGTGAGCTTCTCCCCGACCTCCACGCCCTCGTACCGGGTCAGCAGCGCTGTCCGCGGCTTCCCCGTAAGCCCGATGATGTCCAGGGAGTCCTCCACCACCCGCCCCTGCACAAGCACGTCGAAGACCCTCTTGCCGGGCTCGATGGCCTCGGGTTCGGCGAAGCAGAGCAATACGTCGTACCGTCGCGGTGCTGCGCTCTCCTCGGCCAGGGACAGGGTGAGCTCCAATGGCCCCTCCACCCCTGATGCCGCTACCCAGCGCAGTGGGTGGCTCGTGTAGCGGCTGGAGTGGTTCTGGAACCAGCGAGGACTGTCCGGTCTGATCTCCACCGCCAACTCCGGAGACGGACCGCCGACCACCGGGTACTCCAGCCACAGCACGCCATCGCCATCCACCCGGTCTCCGGGGGCGCCGAGATTGACGCCTACCGACCGCACCGGCCCGTCGCCTCGCTGAAGCATGTTGAAGGTCCACATCTCCACATCGGGGGCGTGGATCAGGGCCAATGAGGTCTGGTTTTGGTAGCTGCAGATGCAGGTGCGCGTGTAGTCCGGGGCATTGAGCAGGCCGTCGGCGATGACGAGATTGGATGTGCAGCCGGACTTGAAGCCTCCCAGATTGCCGGTGCCGCTGTGGGTGTCCAGGTCGTAGTAGCCCGCAGCGGCGGAGCGGAAGGTGATCAGATGCGAGCCGGCGATCACCGTGTTGCAGCCGTAGTTGCGCCCGTACTCCCAGGGCGTCTCCTCGCCGGTGAGTGGGTCGGCCATGTCCAGGCGCTCGCCGGTGAGGATGTCCAGAGCCATGCCGGGCTTCCGCATGTCGATGGCCTGGGTGATGATCCGGTCTCCGTGGAGAAGAGGCGGACCGTAGTAGTTGCGGGGCTGGTCCCAGAGAATCTCGCCGGTCGCGGCCCGGTAGGCGATCATGCGGTCTCCGGGCTCGTTGGGGAGCATGTCCCGCGACGGCCGCCCGCCCTGGATGAGCAGGTCGTGCCGCTCGCTGTATCCCAGCCAGGTGCCGAAAACGTCGTCGGTGGTCTCCCAGAGAATCTCCCCACTTCTCAGGTCCAGGCACAGCATCCGCGGAGTGACGTCGGCCTCCTCCCCCCGTCGCTGCAGCTTCTTCACGGCCACATCCGGCAGGCTGTCGATCAGGTACAGCCGGCCGCCGCCGGCGGCGATGGCGTTGTGCCGGAAGCTGTACCTGGCGTCTACCTGCCACAGGGGCTCGCCGCTGTGCCTGTCCATCACTACCAGACGTTGGCTGGCGGTGCCATCCCAGTTGCCGCTCTTGCCGATTCTCTCCTCACCCTCGAAGATCATGGGCTCCGAGCCGGCGACGAGCAGGTCCCCGGACACCCCGATATAGCCGAAGGCGGGCGGCTCCGTCTCACCGGAGGGCACCGGCAGCGTGAGCTCCGTGAGCTGTCTGCCGGTGGCCGGGTCCAGACACAGGCACCTTTGCCCATACGCCACATAGACCAGGTCCTCGGTGACGAAGAAGTTGGTCCCCACCGAGTTGGCGCCGGGCTCGTGGGTGGTGTAATTGTAGGCATCGCCAACGCCGGGCAGCTCGACCTCCCACAGCACACGCCCGGTGTACACGTCCGTGGCGCGCAGCGAGTCGGGGCCCTCGATGAACAGGCGGCCCCCCAGCACCTGCTCCGGGGGGCCGTGGCCGTGGCGGGGCAGGATGCTCTGATTCGATGACCCTCCGTACCACAGCAGCCCCAGCGGCGCCCGCACCAGATCGTCCTCGGAGACGCAGGCATTGGCCATGCTGCCGTACTGCCCGACCCACTGTCCGGTGTCCGGCAGCGGGCCGGCCCGACGCACGAGCACCAAGTCTCCCCGGGCCGAGACCTCGGCCCCGGCAAGATCACACTCGCCGATGCGGGCCAGCTCTGTCTCCGAAGCAGTCGCGGGCACCGGCACCCGGGCCTCCCCGCCGTAGGGACGGAGCGAGCGGAACGCGGTGCGGTAGAAGGCGTCAGGGTCGGCCATTCCCGCCGCCGCCGGGTCTTCGACGGCGATCAGCGTCGCCATGTACGCCGGGAGGCCGATCTTTGTGGTCTCGCCCACCAGCGTGCTCACCCGGGCCCCATAGAGCCCCGCGGCCTGCAGCCTTTGGCGCACGCCGTCCATCTGCGCCCGATCCGGGCCGATGGCGACCACGTGCAGATCACTTTGCCGCGCCAGCTCCTCGGCCAGCCACCCGTCTCGGCAGCCCAGCACCAGGCAATAGCCCTCCTTGGAAGGCAGTCCCTCCAGCACCCCGGCGGCCCTCTTCGCCCACCCGTCAGGCGCGTTGCCACCCGGGGTAGGGGAGAGTGCGCGGAGGGTCGGGGCCACAGGCTCTCCGCCGTAGCAGTGGATCTTGCCCTCGAGAGTGGAGACGTATAGCCGGCCGTCGGCGGCGGCCATCGCGCCCGGTGTGCCGTCCACTTCCATTTCCCACTCGGCCCCGCAGTCCTCGGTGGCCGCCGAGGCATCCGTGGCCGAGAGCGTCGTGCCCCGGCTGGAGTACAGGCGCGTCCCCGCCTTCAGCCACACCCGGTCGGCCTCCACCGCGGTGCGCCATAGCCGCGGGCCTGAGAGCGTTCGGCTCGTGTTCCCCTTGTCGTCGGTCTTCTCCGTCTTCTCCACCTTCGCCAGGTCCATGGCCGTGACCCGTCCGCCGTTCACATGGTAGAGAGTGTCGGCGGTGAGGACCGGATTGGGCCCGGTCTGGCCATAGAATAGCCCCGTCGGCACGTCCCACATGCCGCCCGCGTTGAACATGAACGCACCCAGCGAGCACGCCGCATACGACCCCATCTTGCTGAACTCGGCCAGACGGTAATACAGCATCTCCCCGGTCTCGGCATCGAAGCTGGCGGGCGTCGACCGGCCTCCGGGGACGATGAGCCGATTGCCGTTGAGCACCATATAGCCCTGAGGGGCGATGGCGCCGAATGCGGGGCTGGTATGGGGCTGCAGCATGAACACGGAACCGGTGGAATCGTTGAGCCAGATCTGCTCGCCGGTCTCGGCGTCCAGGCAGTAGATGAACACGCCCATGAAGGGCCAGATGCCCGAGGCGAAGTAGATCCGGCCTTCCGAGACCACCGGGGCGCCGCGCAGGGGCCAGGTGGAGATCAGACGCTTGTTGCCGATGCACAGCCGGCTCTCCGGCGTCGCGTTGAAACGCCAGACCTGCCGGCCGTTGTGGACGTCCAGGCAGTACAGATGGCCGTCGTCGGAGCCGAAGTAGAGCTTGCCTCGCCATACGACGGGCGCCAGGCGTACGGGGCCGTCGGTAAAGAAGCGCCAGCGCAACCGGCCGCTTTCCGCCTCATAGGCCGTGACGGTGTCCTCGCGCGGCGAGGCGATAAGCAGCATCCCGTCGCTGATGATCGGCTCGTAGGCCAGATCGAACTCCATGCGGTCCTCGTCGAGCCAGGCCGGCTCGAGGACGGGAAGCTCCATGGTCCACTGCAGATGCAGGGAGGCCGGCAACTCCTCGGGGCCGGCCGCTGTGCGGGCCATGTCATACCGCCACATGGGCCAATCCGCGGCAGAGACGGAGACCGTCGCGAGGGCCGCGCAGAGTACCGCAATCATTGCAGAGCCGGTGGCCCGGGGCAGGGTCCTGTTCATGGGGGCTAACTCCATTCGGGAGGGAAATGCCGGTGGCGGCGGAGGCGCTATCGGCCACGGTGGCCGACAACACCCCGAAACAGGTGCTAGTCGGTGTCGAAGGTCACGTAGCCCACAGGATCGCTGGGCAAAGCGAAGGCCGGGCGGTCGCCGAACTGCGCCTGCCAGTCATAGCCGGTGAGTAGGTCCATGCCGCCGCCCGCCTCCTTGATCTGACAGGTACAGGGCCCGTTGAGGAAGGCGATCATCTCCTCCATCGCGTCGGCGTTGATCCCGCGCCCCACGTACGGCTCCATGGCGTGGGCGCGTCCGAAGACCACGAACACCATGGGGGCCCTAAGCTCCGCCAGGTCATCCTCGACGCTGAGCAGTTGCGCCACGAACAGCGCCTCCGCGGGGTCGTCGCGCCGCACCTCCAGCCACCAGACCGGCCGGTCCTCCGCGGTGCTACGCTCGGCGGCCTCCCGCGCCAGACCCGCCACCCGCCGATTGTCCTCCTCGTCCTCCCCGGAGAGCACCAGAAGCACTCCGCCCTGCTCCTTTGCCAGGTACTCGCAAAGCCGGGCTTGGGCCGGCGATTCCCAGAGCCTCTTCACCACCTCGGGGCTCAGCAGACCTGTGTGGCAGATGAAGCCTCTGGGGTTGACGACCACGTGGGTCGGCAGCTTCTCTCCCACAAGGCGGTCGGCGACCTGCTTGCCCTCCACGGAGGCCTCCGCACGATGCCGCACGTCCACGGCTTCATAGGTGAGGTTGGCTCTCTCGGTCTCGGCGGCCTGTTTCAGCAGCGCTTCCGCCTCGCCGGGAGGCCGGGCGCCCTCGTGTACATAGAAGACGCGATAGGGGTCCTGGCCCCACATGTTCAGCGCATACTGCCACACAGGGATATCGCACGCCGGGGCGCGGGCGCCTGCGGCAAGCAGGCAGATCATCACAACGCCCCAGCGACCGGCGAATCGGGGGAAGACCTCCGTCGGGGACATGCTACCTCCTCGCCCGGTGATCTCACCGGTCGTATTTGGCGATGTAGTCCTTGAGCAGACACGTGCAGTCGTTGGGCTGTGGGGTCAGGCGGAGATACTCTTTGAAGGCGCGGACGGCCTGTTTGCTGTCCTTGAGGCCCTTGGCGTAGGTCCAGCCCAGGTTGAGCCAGGCGTCCGCGAACCCGGCGTCGATCCTGAGCGCCGAATTGTAGGCGTTCACGGCATCGCGGTGCTTCCCGGCCGTGTAGTAGGCGCGGCCCAGGTTCAGATACGCTCCGGGAAACTTGGGCTTGAGCTTGATCGCCTGCCTACAGGCGGCAATGGCCTCGGCCGTCTTGCCCTTCTTCGTCAGCGCGGCGCCGAGGTTGGAGTGCACCGAGGCGCTCCTGGGGTTGATCTTCAGCGCGGCCCGCCACGCCTGGATGGCGCCGTCGGTCTTGCCCATGGCATACAGCACGACACCCAGGCCACTGTGGGCCTCGAAGCTCCTCGCGTCCGCCTTGATGGCGGCCCGAAAGGCCGCCTCGGCCTCGCGCAGCTTGTGCTGCCCATACAGAGACACGCCGCGCTTGCACAGCGCGCCAGCACTCTGAGCTCCTGCCGGCGCTGCCGCAAGCACAGCAAGAAACAGGCACGCCACCGCGGGCCCGATTGTCCGTGTCATCCCTAACACCTCCGGAGCCTCACCACACAAAGGCCATTATACCCCATCACCCGCTGCTCCCACAACTTGAGCCGGTGTGCCTCTGTTTCGCTCGGCGGCATCTCGGCACGCGTTGAGGCTTGACAGATGGATAGATCAACCGTATAGTTGAACTGTTCAATTGAATTGCGTCGCTCACCTGGTGAGGTGATTGGGACATGACGGCCCGCAAGGACGGCGCTGCGACTCGGCAGCGAATACTGGAGGCGGCCTATGAGGTCTTCGGCGAGCGCGGCTATCGCAGCGCCACACACGCCGAGATCTGTCGGCGCGCGGGGGTGAACACGGCGGCCATCAACTATCACTTCGGCTCGAAGGCGGAGCTTTACCGCGCAAGCTGGGAGCACGCCACGGAGTTGGCGGAGCGCTTGCACCCTCTGAAGGGCGGCGTTGCCCCACAGGCGCCTGCCGAGGAGCGACTGCGCGGCCTGATTCGCTGCATGACAGGGCGGCTGACCGATGAGGCCCTGGGGCAATACCATCGCATCCGGATGATGGAGTTCTCCGATCCCAGTGGCGTTCTGGAAGATGCCCTGGGTGAACAGCGCCGGATGCACCGCCGGTACACCCAGCAGATCATGCGCGACCTGCTGGGTCCCGGCGCAACCGATGACGACGTGGAGCGCTGTGAGATGAGCGTCGTCGCACAGTGGCGGATGCTGCACCCTCGCGATCACCGTCGCGCCTGTCACCCCTTCACCCCGGAGGCGGCCGCGCACCTGCTGGAACACATCACCCAGTTCAGTCTGGGGGGCATTGAGAGAGTGCGCAGGCAGCTTGTAGAGAGCAAGAGAGCGGACTGAGGGAACGCGAACCCCCGCGCGGTGGCCGGCGGAGGCATGCGCCCTGCCGCACCGACAGTCGTGGAACAGTTGAGGAAGCCCATAGTATGAGAGCATTGCGCACGCTGTTTGCCTACCTGAAGCCGTACTGGCTACCTGCGGTGGCGGCGCCGCTTCTGATGGCGCTCGAGGTGGCCATGGACCTGGCGCAACCCCGCATGCTACAGACCATCGTGGACGAGGGTATCGCCAACGGCGACCTCGCCCTGGTCATCCGTACGGGAGCCATCATGGTTGGGGTGGCCCTGGTCGGCATGGTCGGTGGTGTTGGCTGCACCGTATTCGCCACCATCGCCTCGATGAACATGGGGGCCGCCATTCGCGGCGACGTGTTCCGCAAGGTGCAGACGCTTTCCTTCGCCAACCTCGACGAGCTGGAGACGGGGAGCCTGATCACCCGGCTTACCAATGACGTGGACCAGGTGCAGGAGGCATCCATGATGTTCCTGCGCATTTTGGTGCGCGCTCCGCTGCTGGTGGCCGGCAGTCTCATCATGGCGGTCTTGACCTGCCCCAACCTCACCTGGCTGCTGGTGGCCATCTCCCCGGTTCTGATTCTGATGCTGGCGATCGTTACGGGCAAGGCACAGCCGATGTTCACGGCCCTGCAGAGCTTCCTGGACAGGGTCAACACGCTGATGCAGGAGAACCTGGCGGGAGTCCGTGTGGTGAAGGCCTTTGTGCGCTCGGACTTTGAAAAACAACGCTTCTCCGTGGCCAATGACGATCTGATGGCCTCGACGGTACGCGCCTCATCGCTGGTGGCCATCGTGCGCCCGGGTATGATGCTCACCATCAATGTGGGCATTGCCGCCACCATCTGGTTCGGCGGCCTGCAGGTGCAACAGGGCCAGATGCAGGTGGGGCAGCTCATGGCCTTCATCAACTACCTGATGCACATGTTGATGTCGCTGATGATGGTGGGGATGATGTTGATGCGGGTCACGCGCGCCGAGGCGTCCTCCCGGCGCGTGCTGGAGGTCCTGCATTCCGAGCCGCGGGTCCAGGCGCCCGCACAGCCCGCAGTCCTGCCTGAGTGTGAGGGGAGGGTGGAGTTCTCGCAGGTGGGGTTCAGCTACGATGGGGAGGAGGCTCAGTCGGTTCTGGACGGGGTGTCCTTCGTCGCCGAGCCGGGGCAGACCGTGGCCATCGTGGGCTCAACGGGCTCGGGCAAGTCGTCGCTGGTCCATCTTGTGCCGCGGTTGTACGACGTCACTTCCGGTTCCGTCAGCATTGACGGGACCGATGTGAGGCAGATCGAGGAGTCGGCGCTGCGCCGGCACGTCTCGGTGGTGCTGCAGGAGGCCGTGTTGTTTTCGGGCA
>CAYRFY010000013.1:0-8682 GCA_964423635.1 uncultured Armatimonadia bacterium
GGGTAGTTGTGGGATCTTGGTCGATCCGGCGGCGGAATAGGCCCAGCAAGAGCAGCGTCAGAGCGAGGAACAGCGCGCGGGTGCCGCTGGGCAGAAGAGGGCCCAGGTCGCCCATCGCAACGGCGGCCGCAGCCAGGGCGGCGACAATCGGAGCCCCTTGCTCCAGGAGAGCGGGGATCTGCTGGGGATAGCTTGCGAAAGGCCTGAGCGCGTTCGACCCATCCTCGGGCTGGACCATGGGAGACCCACCCACAACCTCAGAAGAAGCGCGCGAAAGTGTCCAGAGTATATCCCTCTGTTCGTGGGCATGTCAATAGGAATTACCTCTCGGCTTCCGCCAAGTGTGCCGGGATGCCGCGCACCGGCAAGGAACGCGGCGCAGAGCGGCCGCGCCGGTCTCGACGTACTCCGCCGTTCCCCGTGCTCTTTGCGTCTCTGTGGTGAGTCGTCCCTCAGCCGCGGCCTACTCCTGCGGCCACTCCCACCGCACCAGGTGCACGCCCGAGGCGAAGGTGATGCCGTCCTCGTTCATCACCCAGCCGCAGCGGACGCCCGGCTCGCACTGAGCCATCTTCACGATCTCGCAGGTCCCCGGGTCGATGCGGATGACGGCATTCCTCGTCAGCGCGTAGATCATGCCGTCCGTGTGCAGGCCCATGCAGATCTCCACGATGCCCCCGTGGACGATGGGGTACTGCCCCACCAGGGCCTGCGTCGCGATGTCCCAGACCCGCAGCGTATTGCTCGGGCGGGTGACGAAAAACACCTTCCCCTCGGCCACGGTCATCGCCGCCACGTTCGTATCGCCCGCCAGCGGCACGGTCTGCAGGAGCTGCTTGGCCTGCGGGTCCCAGACGAAGAACGCGGCCTCCTTCTCCGAGGGCTGCGTTCCGCCGCCGCCGGAGATGTCCGAGCCGCCGAAGATCAGGCCCGATTGCTGGTCGTAGGCCAGGGCGCTGATGGATTGATTGGGGATCAGACTCCGATAGCTCTCGGTGACCTTCCCCTCCACCGGGCAAAAGACGCCCATGGCGCCGCCCAGCTCGCCGTAGGGGGCGAAGCTCCCCACGTAGAGTTTGTCTTCCGGCCCCAGGATCAGCGCCCGGGGCCGCAGGTGGCCGTCGCCCATGGAGCCGAAGTTCCGCGGGTTGTGCTCCGGGCCGTCCCCGAAGCTCCACGGCCGCGTGGGGTCATAGCTCGACACGTAGGACCCCGGATAGGCCAGCATCCACAGCTTCCCGTCCAGCGAGAGCAGGGAGTACAGCTCGCCCCCGGCGCGGCTGGGATTGCCCAGCACCTCGCTTTGGCCCGTCTTTGGATCGGTGCAAAACAGCCACAAAGGCAGCATGGTAGAGCCGTAGATGTAGCCGTCGGGGCCCTGTCCGATGACGAAGGCCTCCATGCCCGCGCTGCGGTACTCAAACTCGCCCCGAGTGGTCTCGCCCGTCTCCGGGTCCTTGAGTGTCCAGACGCCCTCCGGGGCCACGCCCGCCAGTTGCCGGCCGTCCTTTAGGCTCAGCACCTGCGCCGGGGGCAGCTCGGCGTCCGCGATAGGCTGGGCCTTTCCGGCGAGCAGGCGGTACCACTTGCCGTTGTCTTGCTGGTACGCGTGGCCGTCCACACCCTTCCTGAACCTGCCCCAGCCGCCCTTGGCCAGCTCCGGGATCGGCGTGCCGGCGATGTCGGCGGGCCTCGAGGACTGGTGCTCGCCGGTGCGGGGGTCCAAAGCGATGTAGTCGGGGTCCGTGGTGCCCGCGGCGGTGTAGACCCAGCCGTCCTTGCCCACCACGATGGGCCGCGTGTACTGCTGGCCCTCCTTCATCTGCCCGAAGTCCGTCATCTCGCCGGTCTGGGTATTGTACGAGGTGACTTTCCCGTTCCCGTACGAGCAGCCGTAGACGCAGTCATCGCCCTCCCCCGCGGCCAGGGCCCACACGTACGTCTCGCTGTCGGCCATCTTCCCCAGGTTCACAAGCCCCTTGTCGGGGTCCTGGGGGTCGAACTTCAGAAGCAGCCCGCCCTGCCTGGCGTCTCCGGCGGTGCCGATGTACACGCACTTGTCCGGCCCGATCGCAAGGCCCCAGGGATGGGTGCCCAGGGGGGCATCGAACTGCCGGGCGGTGCCGGTGAAGGGGTCGATCTGCACCAGGAACACGGGAGCGGCGTTTTGGGTGAACACCGCATAGATGCGGGTCATCTCGCCGTTTTCATCGGGGCCGAGACTGCTCTTGAATACGGCGGCGCGTTGCACGGGCACGCCGAGGTCGACGAACTTGCCCATCTGGCTCTCCTGTGAAGCGCCCGGACGGCAGACGAGCAAGAGGGCCAGAGCCGTCAGAGCCATTGCAGGGGTAACTGGCAAGGTGACGCGGTGGTCCATGATAGATCGCCTCCCGGGTGGGCGGTCGTTGTCGGTGAATGGTGGGGGTTCGTCTCGGAGGGGGCGGGGGCCTTCATCGGGGAAGACAACGGCGTGTGGGGTCACATCCTTGATACTTGATAATGGGGTCGAATTGGCGCGGCGACTGGGGGCGCGAGAGCGCGAATATCAAATATCAAAGATGTGACCCCGAGTGGCCCATGCGGTTGATCCTCCGTGCGTCCTTGCGTGCACGCAGCCAAGCCGGCGACCCGCGGCCATCGGTCTACGCGTCTGGGAGCCCGGCCCCGTCGTCCCTGCCCGCCTGCTGCTTGCGCGCCAGTTGTCGGCGGAAGGTCTCCGTGCGTTACGTGGGGTCACATCTTTGGTATTTGATAATGGCGTCGAACCGGCGCGGCGGCCGGGGACGTGGGAGCGCGAATATCAGATATCAAAGATGTGACCCCAAGCGACCCCAAGCGGACGCATGGCGAGCCGGAACCGCTCAGGTCCCGTCGTAGTTCGCGGCGAAGTTCAGGTTCTCGACCTTGTTCATCCACTTCGCATGGCCGTCTACGAACCCGAAATTCGCGCCCCCGTTGTGAGGCTTCCAGGTTACGGAGGTCGTGGCGTTGAACGTGTCCACGTAGTTGGCGCTCGTCCAGTAGTACTGGTAGCACCCGCGTCCATCACCGGTGAAGATGACTCGTGCCGGCTGAGGGATCCCGCCTAGCGAGCGCACCCCGTCGGACCGGAAGCCGATGTAGCCGGACCACGGCTGGCCCGTCGCCCCAGCGGCGCCGTTCCAGTTGTTGTACCCATAGCTGATCGGGAAGTTGTTCTGCCACTGGACGTAGGCCCAGGATCCGCTCGTGGTGCAGTGGTTGAACTTGTTGGACGGGCAAACATACAACTGGTTGTTCTTCACGTACGGCACTACCGCCGTGGGCCATACGACGTAGTTGCCGTTGGGAGAGCCCGTGGTGTACAGGCGCGGCAGCATCTCGTCGTAGTCCTGGGCGTACATCAGCACACCGACCATGATCTGCTTGACGTTGCTCAGACACGTCGACTGGCGTGCCTTCTCGCGGGCTCTGGCGAAGACCGGGAACAATATCGCCGCCAGGATAGCGATGATGGCGATCACGACCAATAGTTCGATAAGCGTAAACCCTCGTCTCATCACAGTCATCAGCCCTTTCACTCAATCATTGGAGCCACATTGTGGTTCGCCGCCGCGCACAATGTTCCTGCTTCCTGTGGGAACGGATCCCGCGGCGTGCGCGAGGGCGGCGGTCGCCTCCCGTGACCGGTGCCGAAGCTCGCTGACGGGCTCGGTCCGGACGCCATCCGAGTCCCCGTCCTCCAGCACGTCGTCGTCCACCGCGACGACCCTCAGCCCGGCGGCCTCCGAGGCACCCACGTCTGCCAGACAGCCGCCGTGAATGTGGATGATGACGACCGCCTCGCCACCGTCCACGTCCCCGTCCGCCCCTGCAGGTCGGGCGGCGCCAGACCGCGGAGCACGTGGGGTCACATCTTTGATATTTGATAATGGGACCGAGTCGGCGCGGCGGCCGGGGACGTGAGAGCGCGGATATCAAATGTCAAAGCTGTGACCCCAAGCGACCGCAGCTCGCGGTCCTCGTCCTCGCGCTCCCGCTCCACGAAGAACGCGGCAACCAGGGCGGTGACGACGCCGAAGACTCCGACCCCCAGAACCATGAAGACGGCGGCGATCCCGCGGCCGAGCGCCGTGACCGGCAGCACGTCGCCGTAACCCACCGTTGTGGCGGTGACCAGCGCCCACCACAGGGCGTCTGCGTATGATGAGAAGCCCGGGTTGGCCCCCACCTCGGCAACCTGCACCAGATGCGCCCCCACACCCAGCACGATCGCTGCGATGCCCAAGGTCGCCGTCACACCCCTCCGGGCGGCCATGACACGAAGCTCCGCCAGGCCACGCAGCCCCACTGCCAACATGGCGGCCGGACGCAGCAGCCGGATGGCCCGTGCGGCCCGGAAGGCGCGCAGCACGCGGAGGGCGGGCAGCGCCACCGCCAGGGCCTCCACCACGTGGGTACGAACGTACAGCCGCCGGTCCCGGGCGAGGGCGAGCATCAGTACGTACTCGACGGCGAACAGGCCCCAGATCGCCCAGTCCAGCGGCCCGCAGATTCGACGCAGGCCGTCGGGCACACCGGGTGCATACTCGGCGGCCATCACGCCCATGAAGACCAGCGCAAGGCCCGCCATGGGCCAGTGCAGGATGCTCTCGGCCCGGGCGTACGACGGGCCCTGGGGGTGGTCGGGTTCAGGTGGGTGGAGCATCTGGTTCTCCGGAGGGGATGGCGTGGCGGCGAGCCGCCAACGTCAGCATTGACGCCGCACGCGGCGTCTGGTAGCTTCTGCCGCACAGGCAGTCATGCCGGCCTGCAAATGGCGGCGCTTGACACCGCTCTCCCGGCAGGTCACCCGCACACAGTCAGCGTCAGAAGGACGGCGGAGCCATGGCGACTTACACGGTAGTGCTGATGAGAGAACCCGACGGCCGGTACTCCGTCAGCGTTCCCGCGCTCCCCGGGTGTCTCACGTAGGGCGAGAACCGGCCGGAGGCACTCCGCATGGCGCACGAGGCCATCGCGGCCTTCGTTGGCAGCCTGCGGATGGATGGCGAGGACGTGCCGGAGGACGTGACGCGGTTTGAGGTCGAACTGGGGGACGCGACGGAGGCCGTCGTCTACCGAGGCTGCCGCCCCGGCGCGCCGGCGTCTTGATCCACACTCTCCACCACCGCCCCGCCCTCCGCAAGCCTCCCCCTGTACAGCCTCCCCACAGCCGTCGCCTGCAGCGTGACTCGGCCCAGCTCCGGGATTTCCACCTGAACCTCGCGATCCTCGCCCGCCGCCGCCCAGGCGCATAGCAGCCACTCATCGCGCTCCCGGTGCTTGCGGCAAAGGACTCTGCAGTCCGCCTCGCCGGTGGGGAATTCGTAGGCGGGCTGATCGGTGCTCCAGGCGTGCATGCTCGGTCCCGGGAGCAGGTCGCTTTGGCGCAGGAAGTCATCCAGGTGCGAGAAAACCGCATGCACTCGCCCCAGGCTCATGAGCTGCCAGACCCAGCTTTCCACCGGGTCGTAGGCGAAGTACCCCGCCACGCCGCCGATCATGCCCGCGGTGTAAGTGCACTTGAGGTACCCGGTGTAGTGCTCCGCGTCGCTTACCGGCGGGTCTGGGCGCCCCTCCCCGGGCCAGCCGGGGCTCAACCAGTTGTACGAGAGGTCCTCCCCGAGGGCCCTGTGCCCGCCCACGCAGTTGAGGGCCATGGTCAGCATGTCGTACTTGCCGGACCAGCCGTCATTGTAGTGGCGATAGTACACCGAGCTATTGGGCATGTCCGAGACCGGCCGCATGTCCCGATAATCCCACTCCCATCGCTTCCAGCCCGAGTAGCGCATGCGGTGGGCGCTGCCGTCGGTGAAGTAGTAGATGTACAGCTTCCGGTCCGGCACCAGGGCCTGCAGCCTGCGGGTGACGATCATCTCCTGCCGGGCCTTCTGCCGGGAGATGTACTCATACCAGCTCTGCTCACCCCTGGCTGCTACCACCTTCGGGTCGCGCTCCCAGACCTTCTCATGGTGGCCCTCCACGCTGAGGCCGTACTCGCCGCCATTGGTGAGCACCGCGATCGGGGCGCGCTTGAGCACCTCCGCCAGCATGTCCGCCTCGTAGTCGGCGATCATCTCGAAGGCACTGTCGGGGGCTTCGGGGCTCCAGGTCTGCTTGCCGTCAATCAGCTCCCCCTGCGCATCGCGGCACCAGGTATCCGGCGGAAGCTTGTCCATGAAGCTGCGGATAGAGAAGGCGGGGGCGGTGATGACATGCAGCGGGTACTTCGCCGGGTCGGAGGCACAAAGTGCGCAGACTTTGGACACCGTGGATTGAGGATCATCGAGCTGCCGGACCAGCTCGGGGCGCAGGCGGCCGAACTGCAGGCAATAGCCCCAGTGCTCGCAGAGCTCGCGGCGGACCTCGAAGTCAAACTCCGGGCCCCAGGTGCTCAGCGGCAGCAGGCTGTGGCCCTCCTTGAACAAAGGCCGCGGCCCGGCCTGGAGGGTCTCCAGAGCCGTCTGGGCGGAGGCGGGCAGGGCGATGGAAAGCGCCAGGAGAAGTGCGAGACAGGGCATGCGGTTGACCCTCCCTGCGTCCTTGCGTGCGGGCAGCCGAGCGGACGATTCGCGGCCACCGGTCTACGCGTCTGGGAGCCTGGCCCCTTCGTCCCTGCCCGGCTGCTGCTTCAGCGCCAATTGCCGGCGGAAGGTCGTGGTGATCTCCTCCGGAGTGGGCGGCTCGCCTTCGCGGCGGGCAAACAGAAGCGCCAGGGTGGCGATGTAGGCTTCGCCGAAGGCGGAGGTCATGGCGGCGGCGGTGGCGGCCGAGACCACGCCACCCATCACCGTTCCGGCACCGGGAATGAGCTTGAGGAGACCGCCGACGATGGCACGTCCGGCCACCGTAGCGCCGGAGCCGGTGGCCGCCCCGGCGATGAGCGTCGCCAGGAACCCCTGCTCCAGAGGAACGCCGAAGATGGCCGTGATGCTGGCGAGCATGCTCACCTGCACCGGGATCAGCGCCAGCGCGTCGGCGAAGGGAATCGGGACGGCGCCGATGCCGGCGGCCGTCGTGGCGGCCAGGCCCACGGCGGTATGGGCGCGGCGACGCTTCTGCTCGATGTCCGCCTTCTGGGCGGCGGCGAAGGCGTTCCTCTGCCCCTCCGGGATGACCTCGGAGGTCAACTCCACCAACTCCGCCAGACCCATGGGGGCCACCGTATGGCCGTCGTCGAACTCCTCGGCCAACGCGCGGACCCGCGTCACGTTCCGCACCGTCGGCAGCAGCTCCTGCACCGTGGCCCGGAAGCCCTGATCGGCCCGGGCCTTGGTGATCACGGCGATCACCGGCAGCCTCCTGGCCTCCAGCATCGCTACTAACTGGACCTCGGCGTCCTCCACCCGGCGCGAGTCCTCGGAGATGCAGACCCAGGCCACGTGGATATGCTGGGAGGGGTCGGCGCTTCTCCCCCGCTCGTCGATGAGGCCCTCCAACTGAGCCAGCGTGGCCGCGAAGTCCGCCATCTCAAGGCCGCGGGTGTCGAAGATGGAAAGCGGCACTCCGGACTTGGTGATCTCTCGCGTATGCTGGGTCACGGGCCGTCCCTGGCCGGTGGTGGCGAGCCTGCCCTGGAAGACGGCATTGACCAGGGTGCTCTTGCCCACTCCCGTTCGGCCCGCGATGAGCAGGTTGGCACGTCCGCGCTTCTGAATGGCGTCCGCCATAGCCTTCTGAATCTCCTCGGCCAGGCTGAACTGCTCGCTCATGTGGTACCGTTCCCTTCGCCCGGCAGATGGGGCGCCGTGGCCGGCTCAGATCGTGGACGAACCGCCAATGGAATCGTTCGGAAGAGCCGCCTGGTGCAGTGCGACAATACATGGGTTACGCATCGGACAAGACATAGGTGACACATGTGAGCGCCCCTGGCGCACGGCCCTACCCGCTTCGCCTCACCTGATAGCGGATGACGGTTCTGACCTCTTTGGCGTCCGGCCTGGTGAGGTACTCCTCCTCGTGCGGGCCGGCGATCTCGTAGCCCGATTCGGCGATGAACTCGTGAAGGCGGGCCACGGTCGGGCCCTCTTCGGAGTACGGGCCGATATGGAGGATCTGGGCGACCTCACCGTACTGCCAGGTCGCGAGGTTCACGGGGATCTCGGGCACCTTCTGAGGCAGGACTTCCGCGTCCTCGGGCACGGGGATGGCCCAGTGGGCGGTCCACTGGTCACCGGGCTTCTCATGCGCATCGGGCCAGCGGGCGCGCACGGCCTCGACCTTGAAATCCGCCGCCGGGTCGGCCTTCTTGCGGGCGAACTTCAGCCCGTAGGCGGCGCCGAACAGCGCGGGCATGACCTGCTCCATCTGCGGCCCGGGTTCGCCGACCGTGCTGACTGTGGCAACTTTGCGGTCAGGAAGCTGCACGATCTCGGGGTCGGTCCGCCTGCGCCTTGCCATTCCTCATCACCCCGGACGGCGGCAACGGAGTCGACGGCAACGGAGTCGACGGCGTGGGCACAGTGCCGTTGACGTTGGCCCTCTCCTGAGCGCCGTTCAGCGAAGGGGAGGGAAAGCGGGCCCTTGGCCCGCAGGGAGGGGCGCCGCTGGCCGTTGCCGCTGCGCCGTTCCGCCGTTGCCCTCTCCTGAGCGCCGTTCAGCGAAGGGGAGGGAAGGCGGGCCCTCGGCCCGCAGGGAGGGGCGCCGCTGGCCGTTGCC
>CAYRFY010000013.1:8782-15823 GCA_964423635.1 uncultured Armatimonadia bacterium
AGGGGAGGGAAGGCGGGCCCTCGGCCCGCAGGGAGGGGCGCCGCTGGCCGTTGCCGCTGCGCCGTTCCGCCGTTGCCCTCTCCTGAGCGCCGTTCAGCGAAGGGGAGGGAAGGCGGGCCCTCGGCCCGCAGGGAGGGGCGCCGCTGGCCGTTGCCTCTCGTCGCGCGGACCCTCACCCGGGCGTTCGGCCCGCCAAGCGGGACCGAACGCCCGACCTCTCCCAGACGGCCCTTCGGGCCTGGGAGAGGTGAACGTCGCGGCACACGGCTCCGCTCCTCTACAACCTCACGATCTCTCCTGTTTCTGCGGACTTCTCCGCCGCCAGACAGGCCGCCACCGCGGCCATGGACTCCTCGGGGGTGATCACCGTGGGCTTTTCGCCCTTGAGGATGCAGTCGGCGAAGTACGCGAGCTCCGTGGGCAAAGCGCCGGTAAGCTGGCCGCGCAGCGTGGTCCAGTACGTGGTGTCCGGGAAGCGGAAGCCCTCGTCGTCGCAGACGGCGAAGTTCGGGTAGCCATCGTGAATCTGCACCGAGCCCTCGGTGCCGATGACCTCCATGCGCTCGTCGATCTGGAAGGCCGACTTCTCCGGCAGGCACCAGACGTCCTCGAGGACCGCCGTAGCCCCCGAATCGAAGCGGAACATGGTCTGCCCCAGGTCCGGGAACTTCAGGCCGCGCACATTCACGGTCTGCGCGTACGCACTGACGATCTTGGCCCCGGTGAACCACAGCATCAGATCGGTGTCATGCACCCCGTCACCGATGATGGGCCCGATCTTGTTGAGGATGTCAGGGGTCACCCACTTGGGCAGATTGCGCCGTGCGTAGATGGAGATGATCTTGCCGATCTTGCCCTCCTCGATCTCACGCTTGGCCATGGCGTAGCGGGGGTTGAAGCGGCAGATGTGGCCGACCATGAACATCGAGTCCGCGGCCTTGGCGGCGTCCACGATCTTCTGGCAGTCCTCGACGGTCGACGCCATCGGCTTTTCGCAGAACACGTGCTTGCCCGCCTTGAGGCCTGCGAGGACCGGGGCCACGTGCTGATCCCACATGGTGACGACGTTCACCGCATCCAGCTCCGGGTCCTTGAGCATCTCGTTATAGTCGGTGTAGGTGTTCTTGACGCCGAACCTCTGTGCCACCTCGGCCAGGCGGGATTCGGTGCGGGTGCACAGGGAGTGGATCTCCACCTGCGGACAGGCGGCCAGCGCCTCGCAGTGCTTCTCGCCAAACCAGCCGAGACCGATTACACCAAACTTGACCTTGTCCATCACGTGCCCTCCTTGGTGGCGGCTAGCCGCGGGCTGCCGCCAGTTCGTACCAGATGGTCTTGTTATCCGGACCCGGGCAAACCTCGCCGGCCGCGGAGACCACAGGCTCTCCGGATCGCGCACCGCGGCCGTCCAAAGGATACGTCCACAAAGTTCGGCCTGCGCCGAACTTCACCTTCATCCCCACACCCTCCACGACGGTCGGCCCCTTGCCCCACCGGGTGCCCACGGTGGTGCGCCCCTCGTCCCAGCCCATGTCCTGATTCTCGGCCTTACTCATCGCCACCAGGAGCATCCGCTGCGAACGGTCCAGGGGAAGATCGTCCATGCTGGTGAGAGCCACCGCCGCCCAGCCCGTCTCCGTCTCCCCGATGTCAAAGCTCAACTCGCCCACCTGCACCGTCTTGCCGGCGATGTGCCCCAGGAGCACCTTGGTCTTCTCCGTGTCGACGAGGAACCGGTCCTCGCCCTCGGTGGCGTTGTCCCACAGCACCTGTCCCGTGTCCGAGGTTACCGCCGCCTCGTCAAGCTCCACCTCGTCCGCCCACAGCTCGCCTTCCTCCGTCCACTCCACGGCTACGCGGTGCCTGACGGCGGCTCTTCTCGGCACTCCCGCCCGGCTCCAGGCGGAGGTGACGCTGTTGCCGTGCTCCACCAGCAGCCTCGCCACCTCGCCCCGTGGCACGCGCAGCCGGACCTCCATTTGCGCCGACGCGACGTCTCCGCGGCGGAACAAGTTGGCTGCGATCGGTAAGAACGCCAGCTTCGCCGGGTCGGTCACCATCGTGAAGTACCCGCCGATTCTCGCATCCTCCCACTGCTCCGGAGTCGTCCCGTAGTCGAACTGGAAGATGCCGTCCCAGTCCTGCAGCCCGGCGAATGCGGCCAGCATCGGCATGCACTCGGCCCGGTAGTCGTTGGGGGCCGGATGGTTGTACTCGCTGACGGTGAAGGCGCGGCCCGCCACGCGGTGCATGGCCAGGTGCGTCAAGGTGTCGGCCCCCAGCCGTGCCGTCATGGGACTGTTGCCGATTCGCCAGTTGCTGCCGTCCCACGGCCGGCCGGGGAACACCGGGTGCTGCCAGTAGGCGTGCATGTCGATGTAGTCCAGCCTCGACTCCCGCAGCACCCCGCCCAGGCCACCGTACGAGGCCTGGGTGTCAATCACGGGAGCCTTCAGTCCCAGATCCTGTTTCAGGTACTCGTAGAGCCCCTCCGTATACTTCCGCTCCAGCTCCATGGCGAATGAAAACCAGTCCTCCCGGGCCCTGTCGGTATCGTTGGCCACGGGGAAGGCGACAGTGCCGTCTTCCAGGGACTGCTCCGGGTCCAGGCCCCGCAGGCCGCCGGGGCGGAGGCTGACCTCGGCCAGCCACACGTCGCCCAGGGAGTTTGTGCAATTGAAGCTCAGCCGATTGTGGCCGTCCCGGGGCTCCCGGGCCTTGAAGGTCAGCACATGCTCGCTCCACTGCCCGTCGGCCTGCACGGGGGCGCTCAGGCCCACGCTGCGCCAGTCCGGCTCGTCGTACCTCATGCCGACGGTCACGGTGCGGGGCGGGTCGGCCTTGATCTTGAACCTTACGGTGTACAGCTCACCCTCGGTGAGGGTGTGGCCCACCTGGTGAATCTGAAAGTCCCAGGAGTTGACGCCCAGCGTGTTGAGCCGGGCGTGCAGGGCGTGGCCCACTTGCGGGTCATCCACCACCTCGAACACGTCGGCCTGCCGATGCCGCGACTCCAAGACCCACTGAGCGGTGCCGTCGGAGAACTCCGGGTCGCGGATCATCTCCTCGCCCGGGGGCTTTGAGCCCTCATCCCAGGCCCGCCGCAGGTTCTCGGTATTGTGGTACCTGTCTTGCAGGAAGCCTAGCCAAAGACCGCGCAGTTGGCCCACGTAGGGCTCGGGGAGACTGTGCAGCGTCTGGCCGAAGGCAAATTGCAGCAGGCTGTTTTCATTGTTCAGCTCGACCATGGCGAGGCACGGCTCATCCACATAGCGCGTCTGGGTATAGGGGTTGTAGTGGGTGAGCAGGTCTTTGGCGTACTCGCGCTGCAACTGGATCATCCGTGGCTCGTAGTTGTCCACACCTTTATCGTACTTGGGCAGCTCGGCCACGTTCTCGAACCCGTCGGCCTCGTTGAACTGTCGCGAGACGTGGAGGTTGAGGTTGGTGTAGATGCCCTGTTGCTTGAGCTGGTAGATGATGAAGTCCAGACGGTCGAGCTGCTCGGCATCCATGTGCCGATGGTCCTTGTAGGCGGGGTCCCAGATCCCCCGGGGCTTATACTGGTTGTCCAAATGATGGAAGCGGACGCAGTTGATACCCAGGCTCGCCATGCGTCGGGCGATGGAGGGAGCCAGGGCCTTGTCGGGGAAGGCACTCGCGAAGGTGAGGTTGGTGGCCAGAAAACGGACCCGCGCGCCGTCGGCGGTGTAGAAGCGGCCGTCGCGCAAGATCAGGGAACCTTCCTGACCTGCCGGGGCTCTATTGTAGACAGAGACGTTCGCGACGCTGCCGGGATCGAGCTCGGAGATGACGAAGGGGAATCGGCCTTCGCCGATCGCTGCGGAAGCGCAGCAGGGGAAACAGGCGGCGAGTGCGAACAAGACAGTACGCATGGGCTGCCTCCCGAGTTGTGGCCTGACAGGACATTCACCGGCAGGACCAATTCTCCTCCGTCCGGGGCCTGTGGGAGAGTGTCGGGATAGGGCCAGCGTGGTCCGACATTCTGCAATGGGGTATTGCTATGTCGCAGACGCCGCTTAAGGTCCGTGCCGTTGCGGTTGCGGTCGCCGACGGTCAAGTCCTGCTGGTCGAGGCCAAGCGCAGCCCGGGGGCGTGGGTGCTTCCGGGGGGCAAGATCGACCCGCGCGAGACGGCACAGGAGGCCGCTCGGCGCGAGGTGGCGGAGGAGACCGGAGTGGCCGTGGAGATTGCTGATCTGATTGCCTACGCCGAGGTTCGCTGCGAGGCCGAGGATCTCCTGGAGCTGTACTTCCGTGCGGCACCGGTCGACACACCTGCCCCGGACCTGCCTCCCGGTCCGGAGGGGCGTACCGGCCGCTGGGTGGAGGAGGCCTCGCTCCCCGGCATTGTCTGCTATCCCGCCCAGTTGCCGGACTTGTGCGCTTTGAGCCGTTCCGGCGACGGCCGCGCCACCTATCTGGGCTGCAGGGATCTGCGCTGACAGAAGTTTGTCGCTCAGGCCGGTCGGCCCGGGTGGCCGTCGAGGCGGCGGCGGACGCCGGGGCGGCGGCAGGCCCGAACAGGTGGATCGTGAGGGCGAGGGTCTTGTCTCACAGCGCATCTGCGCGCGAATTGGAGGTGAGACCAAAAGGCATCACACGTGACGCTGCGCCGACCTAGTTGACATCGGTGATCTGTTGTCCTAGAGTGATACCACTATGGTCACGCCGCTTTCGGACCAAGGCGGGGGGCGAGAACCTTGCGTTTGACTGGACGCGTCAAGTGGTTCGACGCGCAGAAGGGGTACGGCTTCATCGAGCGAGAGGGCGAGCGGGACGTGTTCGTCCACTTCTCCGTCATCCAGATGGAGGGGTACAAATCGCTGGATGATGGCGAGGAAGTGGAGTTCGATATCGTCGAAAGCGATCGGGGGCCGCAGGCGGCCAATGTCGTCCGGCTGGGCCGCAGCGAGCCCGAGCAGCCCTTCGCCGCCGACGAGACCGAAGCTCTCTGGTAACACAGCCACGCCTGGCCATCTGCGCAGGCTGCGGAGAAGAAAGTGGCATTGACTAGCGTCGCACCCGATGCCGACGGCATCCCGGGGTGCGACAATACCGGGAGGTTCCTTTGCCGCATGAGAATAGAATTCAGTGGGCGTAACTTCGAGGTCACGGAGCGGTTCCGAGCGCACGCCGAGCCACGGATCGAGACCCTGGAGCACCTCTTCGACCGCATAGGCACCGTGCGCATCACCTTGTCGAACCAGCGGGCGTGGAAGACCGTGGAGATCAACCTGGAGGCCGACGGGCTGCTGCTGAGGGCCGAAGAGCGCACCAACGATGAGCTCGCCAGCTTTGACAAGGCCCTCGACCGGCTCGAACGGCAACTCCGGCGCTATCGCGACAAGGTCAAGCATCACTCCAAGAAATCCATCCGGCAGGCCGCCGCTGAGGAGGCGCAAGCCTCCACGGAGGCGGTCGAGGAGGAGGAGGAGGAGGTGCCGGCGGAGGTCACTGCCGAGCCCGAGGACATCCGCATCATCCGGACCAAGACCCATGCGCTCAAGCCGATGACGCCGGAAGAGGCGGCCCTGCAGATGGAGCTTCTGGGGCACGACTTCTTCCTCTTCTTCGACGCGCAAAGCGAGCAGGTGGAGGTCGTATATCGCCGGCGCGACGGCGGCTACGGGCTCATCGAGCCCGCCGTCAGCTAGACGCGGCGGGCGACCTCTACAGGTCTCGCCCTCCCCCGGCGGTTGAAACTCCTTGCGGCCCCCGCTACAATGCGGGGGCCGCAAGCGTTCTGCCTCGCCGCCGGCCGTCACCCCGCCGGGCGGGCCCCCGCGGCGCCGACACCCGCGGGAGAGGAGAGCCCATGCAGGACCAGATCCCCGAGAACACACCCACCACGTGGGTCGTCGTCGCCACCTACAACGAGGCCGAGAACCTGCCCCTCCTGCTGGAGCGGCTGCTCGCCTCGCCCGTCCGGACCGGCCTGTGTATCGTGGACGACGGGTCCCCGGACGGCACCGGCCAAATCGCCGAGCAGTGGCGCCGACGGTACCCGGATAGGCTGGATGTCATTCACCGGCCCGGCAAGCTGGGCTACGCCTCGGCCCACCGCGACGGCATGCGCCGGGTCCTGGACCTCGGGGCCCGAAACGTCGTCACCATGGACGCCGACCTGTCCCACGATCCGGAGCGTCTCGGCCCCATGCTGCAGGCCCTGGACCAGGCCGACGTAGTCGTCGGCTCCAGATACGTTCCCGGTGGCCGGGTGGAGAACTGGTCCCTCTTCCGGGTGCTGCTCAGCCGCGTCGGCGGCGGAGCGGTAACGAGGCTACTCACCGGCCTGCGCCAGGCCGACTGCACCAGCGGCTTCCGGGCCTACCGCCGCGACATACTGCTTCGGGCCGACCCCTGGACCACCCGCGCCGACGGCTACGGCTTCCTCGTTGAGCTGCTCTTCCGCTGCCAGAGGCTGGGGGCCGGGATTGTCGAGGTCCCCATCGTCTTTTCCGACCGCCGCGCCGGTCGCTCCAAGCTCTCCCGACGCATCATCCTCGAGAGCGCCGTGCTCTGCTTCAGGCTGCTGTGGCAGCGGATCACCACCCGACTGCCCGGCCATTCGTCGGACAAAGGGAGTCTTGCACCATGACGCAAAACGCCGATTTCGACCTCAGGTTCTTCGACGCCAACTGCATGGTGGGCATGCAGGCCAATCGCCACCTGGCCACCCCGGCAGGCCTGCAGCAGTACATCGACGACTACCGCTACTACGATATCCACGGGGCCCTGGCGTTCCACGCCATGGCCCGGGACTATGCCCCCGACTACGGCAACAGGCGCCTGCTTTCGGAGGTGGGCGGCAGGGAGCGGTTTGCGCTGCAGTGGGTAGTGATGCCCCATCACACCTACGAGATGGCCCCGGCCCGGGAGCTGGTGGCCGAGATGCTGGAGTTGAACGTGCGCGCCGCCCGCTTCTACCCCCGCGCCATGGGCTTCGGAACCTCGGAGGCCATCTGCGGGCCGCTGCTTGCGGCCCAAGTGCGCCCGAGATGTCGCCCATGTGCCCACT
>CAYRFY010000013.1:15833-20971 GCA_964423635.1 uncultured Armatimonadia bacterium
GTGTCGCCGAGCTGGATATCCCCGGAGCGGTGGAGCTGTGCAGGAGGTACCCCGAGCTGCCTGTGGTCCTGTGTGATGTGTCCTGGGGCTCGGATCGGCAGATCAACGCGCTGTTTTCGCAGGCGCCCAACCTGCATCTGGACACCTGGTCCTTCCAGGGCCACCGGGCCTATGAGCGCTTCTGCGAGCTGTTCGGCTCAACGCGACTTGTGTTCAGCACCGGGCTTCCCGAGCGCAGCCCCGGGGCGGCGCGCATGATGGCCGTGTACGAGCAGATCGACGACGAGGCCCGGCGCAATATCGCCGGAGACAATCTGCGGCGCCTGCTGTCGGGTGTCAATGGTGCTCAGGGAGAGGTGCCCGCCCTGACTTTGTACGGCGAGCGCGAGGATGATCCCATCGTGGAGAAGGTCCGGGTGGGCGCGGCGCTGAGCGAGGAGTTCGTCATCGATTCCCACTCCCATATCGCGCACGACGGCTGCATGGGGGTGTCGTCTGTCGCCCTGGCCTACAACGACATCGACGGGCTCATCGGCACCATGGACCGCCTGGGCATCGACATCACCCTCCCCAGCACCTGGAGCGGCATCAGCATTGGCGACCCGGCGGCCAACGACATCGTCATCGCCGCCAGGGACAGGTACCCCGGCCGCGTCATCCCCTACGGCTGCATCAACCCCAACTATCCGCAGCAGATCGCCGACGAGTTCGCCCGGGTGTTCGAAAGCGGTCTGGTCTACGGCTTCAAGCCCTACCCGCCCCGGCAGCAGGTGGCGCTCACCGATCCGCGCAATGAGCCCATGCTGCGCTTTTGCAGTGACAAGCAGCGCCCGGTGCTATGCCACATGGGCTTCAACGCCACCGGCAGCGTGACGCCGGACCAGGTGGACCAACTGGCCGCGCAATACCCGGGCGCAACGTTCCTCATGGCCCACGCCGGTCAGAGCTGGCCCATGGCGGAGGCCACCGTGAAAGTCGCCCAGAAGCACAGAAACGCCATCGCGGAGATCACCTATACCGCGATCCTGTATGACTTCATCGAGTTTTTTGTGCGCAATGTCAATGCCGAGCAGATCGTTTTCGGCAGCGACTGCGTGATGCGCGATGCCGCCCCGCAGCTCGGCTGGGTCGCCTGGGCAAGGCTGCCCATCGAGCAGAAGCGCTTGATCCTCGGGGGCAATGCGGCCAGATTCCTCCGGCTGCCCGCCCAGAAGCGAAAGCCGATCGCGTGAGGAAGGGGCAGCCGGGCCGCCCGAACGGCCGACGTCGCCACATCGCCTGCCCTTCGGGCTGCCCCTCTCTCCCCTGCTCTGCGATACGGCGCGGTGGGGTCTCGGCCGTCGTGCGGAAGCGCCGCGTGCCTTGCCTGCCATCGGCGGTCACCGCTTCGCAGTGGTGTAGGCCTGGTCGGGACGGTTGGGCTGATCGGGGAAACGATACGCCAGGAGGCCGTCCCGAACCATCGGGGTCAGCAGTCGGGCACGCAGATTGTGGGCGTTTCGCCCCATAAGGGCGCCGATCTCGGCGGCAGTCAGATAGCGGCCATCGCACAGCGAGCAAACCGCCGCACGTGCTCGGTCGGGTGCTATGCGCTTCTCGGCGCGGATCGGGTCCGCCGTGTCGGCCAGTCGGCGAAGCTCGTCATGCCCCAGGTCCAGCAAGGACGGGGGGAGGTCCCGCACCCAGTCAGCGACACCCGTCGCACTGTGATAGGAGTTCTCCCCTATCTGATGGGAGTCAACTCCTATCAGAGCGGACTCGGCGTCAGGGTCGGCCGCGACGGTCGCTGGAGCCCCGATGTCTACCGAATCTCCCGCCCCCGTGGGTGCTGAGGCACCGGCGGACTGCTCAGAGGCATCGGCCGATCGAGGGGGAGAGATGGGGCGCACCGACGGGGAGCCAGGTAACCGATACCGTGTCCCTCTCTTCTGCCCGACCTGCTCCAGCATCCCCCGAGCCACCAGGCCCTGTAGCATCTTGGCTAGGTCCGCCGGATGCCGGCTGGACACGCGCTGCATCCGGGAGTTGGAGACCCGCCATTCCACGTCGGCGGTGACGAGGGCCTGCACCTCGTCCGCATCGAGCTCGTCCATCTGCGCGCCGAACATGTCTCGAAGTCGCCGTAGCGAGTCGTCAGGCACCAAGCTGACCATGGGCAGCACAACCCGCACGCGGTCGGGCCCAATTGTCTCCTCGATGTCCGGAGAGCGCCAGTTCTGCGACCTCCAGCCCCGCAGTATCTTGCTGAACCCAGAGCCCGCTCGCTCCCCGTACCCCAGGGACCCCAGCATTCTCTGCAGGCCGGTGTTCCGGCACTCGCTGACCCCACCGCGCAGTACCTGTTCCTTCGAGATCAGCAACGTCCCCGGGTTCGCAAACTCCAGACGGTCACGGAACTTCTCGACGACGATGCCGCCCTGGCCAGCGTAATCGGCATGCACCAGGGCGTTGACCAGAGCCTCACGCACGGCTTGGTGCACTTCCGTATCGTCGATGCGGACGAGGTTCTCGTTCAAGCGGAAGGGGGTCTTGATGTCGGCGGTGAGGCGGGGAAGCACCCTCTGCAGAAACTGCAAGAGGTTGCACTCCCACTTGCCGTCGTAGGTTACGCGGTCAGTCCAGCGGTCAGCGACGTCATTGGAGACGCGCTCGCGGTAGTCCACGCCGAAGGCAGGCACGCCGTCGGGATCCAAGATCGCGCGGTTGAGCCCGAACATCAGCAGCCCGGCGATGGTCAGCCTCTCGTGCCCCGTCTGGCGGTCCACGCGGTAGGCCCCGATGTTCTCCAGAAACGGTCGATCCTCGTCGGCAAGCCAGGGATGGCCGGGGTCACGCGAGGACCACAGTTGACGGTACTGCTTCAGCGTGGCCTGGTCTATGTCATCGAGCCCAAACCCGTCCAGGACCGCCGCGTCCAGAGCTTGCCCGGACTGCTCCGCCAACATGCGCCGGACCTCGCCCTCGCCGCACAGATAGTCGCCATCGTAGCCCCGACGGTATGTACCCGTCAGTGGGTTGCTGCGGATGTAGACCGGTCGCTCTGCTGTCGCGTTGCCCTCGGGACGGCGATGGCCACAACGTCTCTGCCATCGACGCTCACCACACGCACACCGGCGCTTGCCACCAGGCAGGCGCTCACCAGTTGCGGGTTGTTGACGCCATTCCAGAACGTGCTCACCATCTGCATCGCATTGGGCAGGCCGCTGACCTCGAAGCAGCCGTTCGTCTCAGCCACACCCAACACGATGGTCGCACCGTCGGTGTTGGACATGGCACTGTACGTCTCCCACAGTGACTTGGGGAAGCCGTCGCGCGCGGTCTTGAACTCCCAGTCCGCAGCCTCGCCCGCACCCACCGCTTGGAGTATGTCCACTTCCGTCATCGCGCACCATCCTCATCACACAGCTTGGGTCCCGCGGGTGCCTTGCCCGGTCGCGTGCCGTTCGCCCGGAGCGGCTCTCTCCACTCGCCCCTCGTGGCTCAACCGCCGCAGGCGGCCGGGAACCTCGCGGCGCGCGGGAGCGCCGACCGCATACCGCAGGCCCTGCTTCGTCTCCGAAAAGCCGTGGCCCAGCTCCGCGTCGGTTCCCCGGCAGGCCGTAACTTGCAGCGCAGGCGGGTCCCGGACGGTCGTCGCCGCAGCCATGCACGCCTCCCGCTTGCCGCGCCTCCGTCTGGCGCGGCAAGAGAGAAAGGAAGGCGGTGCGGCGTCTCCGGTGCCGTTGACGCCACACACCCGCCCCTACACCTCCAGCCGGTACAACTCCTTCGGGTTGTCAAACAGCATCCTCTTGCCCAGAGCCACCGCCTGCCCCACGGTTAGCAGGTCATCGGCAACGCGCCGCGCCAGCACTCTGCAAATGTCCTCTTTGGCCATCTGCAGGTGGCCGTAGACCTTCTCCACCGGTCTGGAGTAGTCGCCCCCGAAGCCGAGGATCTTGTGCACCGGCACCATGTCGATCCACTCGTCCAGAGCCGATACGGTCATCTGCGGCGACACGATATGACACCAGCACAGGTTAAGGTAGGCGTTGGGGAAGTCCTTGCCGATCACCGCCATCTCGCGGACCCACGGAATCGCGGCGTGGTACAGGTCAAAGCGCGTCTTGCGGTGCTTGAGCATCACCGGGATCATGTGCTTCGGATGGGTGGTGTAGAAGTCATTCCAGTTGTCCCAGATGATGCCGCAATGAACTGCCACCGGCATCTTCAGCTCGCCACAGACTTCGATCGCCTCGTGCAGCAGGTACGCGTTCAGCAATTCGGCCTCCTGCCGGGTCGCCGTGCCCGGGCTGTCGAAGGCCCTGCATGCCTCCTCCTGCGAGGGATCGGCCATCTGGTGGCTCATCATCTTCATCCCCACCACGCCGTCGCGGTCGCGCCGGCGGGCGAACACCTCGCGCATCTTCTCCCGCAGCTCCTGGAATGAGGGGCAATCGCCGTGCTCTCGGTCCTTTGCCAGCCCCGCAGCGGTAGGCCATCCCGCCAGGGGCAGCAGGGGCACCAGCAGATCGCGGTCCTGCTCGGGGGCGTAGCCCACCTGGGTCAGCGCCAGGCGGATGTTACATCTGTCCCGCAGTACCCGCTTGTAGATCCCGGGCGTGTTGGCCTCCTGCATCCGCTGTGACAAGACGCGGTAGGTGTCCTGCGAGATGTCCTCGCAGCCGTAGAACTCGCGGGCGGCGATCAGGGCGGGGCGCGAGTACGAGCCATACCTGATGCGCTCCCAGAAGGGTGAGAACAGTCGCCACTTGTCGTCGAGGTCCATCTCGGAGGACTGGAAGGCGTCATACTGCTCCTGGGTCATCCCGGCGGCCTCGAGGTCGGTCTGGGTGTAGTGCGAGAACAAGGTGGAGAAGTCCACCGGCGAGCCGAGGCGGATGTGCTCGGGTGGGAGGTGCTCGTGGGCGTCGATGACCGGCACTTCCGCCAGGGCTTCCAGCAGGCGTCTGCGGATGCTGCGCTCGTGCATGGCCGATGCCTCCATGTCGATCCGGGATGGGTGGGCTCCTTGAGGTCAGTTCCCGCGGCGAGCCCGGGTTTCCTGCCGCGGGAGTGTGTCCTGCGCTGCTGTGCTGGGCGCAGGTGGCCTGTGGCGCCGCTGTAGGCCGCGGGCCTGTACCGCGCCGATGCCGTTC